>JAYVLW010001057.1:0-6895 GCA_043759315.1 Myxococcales bacterium | reverse complement strand
GGATGACCATCGACCCTATGCTCGGTCCCCGGCATCATCGCGATGCCCATCGCTCAGGCCGCCCGAACGTCCATCAGCAGGGGCGCTCGGTAACACGGGTTCGGGTGTTCGGTTGCCAGGTTCGAGAAACAGGACGTTAGGAAGCGTCGCATCGATCTCCTGACTGTTCGGGTATGCACGTGAGCAGACGCGTCCGAAATCATCGCTACGCGACGGCAGGATGTACGTCAGGTTGGCCTCGAGGTTCACACGACCCGGATGGGCTCGCGCACCGGTGCCGGCCTGTGTGAAGTTGCTGGAGCCGATGCAGTAGAGTGCGTTGTCGTCGCGTTGGAGCCACAGACTCTTGGCGTGCAACGGACGAGGTTCCTCGCCCTCGCCGGGCACGACGATCTCGTGATGGTACTCGGTGCTCTTGCGGCCGGAACCCACGAGACACTTCGGCATCTCGACGGTGATCGTTCCATCGGGCAGCTTCTGTCCCGCGACGATGAACGTGACCTCCTGGTCGCCACGCTGGATCAAGATCGATTCGAGAGCCGCCGCGGTGTGCTTTGCGCCGTCCCCGTCGTCAAAGAACGGACTGACGACCCAGGCCGATGTTGCGGGCGCGAATGTCCAGCGCGTGCGTAGCTGTTCGAACAGGTGTGGGCGACCAGGCCCGGTGATCAACAGAGAGGCGGTCGCCTCGCCCCGCGGCGAGGCTGAGTCCTTCCAGCCCACGATGTGGGCGCGCTGCGAAGCGAGAAAGCGGCGCAATGCGTTCTGGGGACCCTCGATGTCGTCGACGCCGGGAGCTGTCGTGCGTGCGTGCTCGAGAAAGTCCAGCGCCTCTCGCAGTACGGACAGCGGAACGTCGCCCTCCGGTGTGAAGTCCAGCGCGCCGGCATTCTCGAGGTTCTTGCGGTAACCGAACGGTGTGAGGTTCGCAGAGCTGACGATCACGCGGATCCGATGCTCCCATGCGAGGAGAGTCAGCTTTGCGTGGAGGATGCCCCCGTCGAGCACGCGTGCGGCGAAGACGTGCCACCGCAGGCTCCGCTGTTGCGGAACGTGTAGCTGGTCGACGAGGACCGCGCTGAACGCCTGTGACAGCTTCTCTTCGCGCTCGATGAGATAGGTCCGTGCGTCCTCGCTGGGGTCGGTATCCATGCCCAGGAAGCGCGAGAGGCAATGCTCCTCGAAGAAGGCAGCGTCGAACGTGAACGTGGTCGTCACGCATCCGATCGGATGGCCATATTCGGGTTTGCGTTGCCAGAGGTCGAGCAAGCGTGATTGCGCACGGTCACTGGCTGAGATCTTTCCGCGCTTCACGAAATCGCTCCTGCATCGGTGAGAAACCGGCACAGCGTGGCTGTTCGATAGTCGTGGACGTACGGAAGGGCCTCGCTTCTCTCGGGCAGCGCGTACGCAGGCCGGATCATGATCGAGTTGTCGCGAGCTCGCTCGATCCAGGCCCGCTTGCCATCAGGAGGCTTCGCACGCTGCGCCGCTTCGTGGTGGTTGACGATGGCTTCGAACAGGTCTGACGGGGTCCGCACCCGATCGAAGGCATCGACGAGCGACCTGACGTCACTTTCCCAATCGAGGAGGCAGGGGTCACGTTGGATTCGCTCGCATCCTTTCGCGATCGCGTCGATGAACCCTTCTGCATGCTGACTTGCGATGAGGTCGATGACCGATACGGGGCCCGAGTTGCGCTGCGTCGATAGCTCGCGGAGGAGGTCAAAGGTCTGCGCGACCGGGCGGCACAGCGCTTCGTACGAGTCGATGGCCGCAAGGTGCGCGGCGAGCTCCGGTGAGCAGCCAGCCGCGGTCTTGCGCAGATAGTCGGCCTCCATCGTTCGCTCGATGAATGCGCCGTGCGAGGTGAGCAGGTCCAGGTGCTCGCGAGTGAGGGTTCCGCTGGATCGGAGCCACCTGAGAAACGCCTGAGCTTCTTGTTTGCCGACGGAGCTTGGATGGAGATGACCAGCGAGCCGGCCCCAGAACGAGCTTGGCCTCTGCACGGTGTGGCCGTCCTTCATACCTCGCTCGACCGCGTCACGAAGCTCGCGGACGAGGGATGCCCCGTCGCCCTCGCGGCCCTGGATCAGTCCGCGCAAGCCCTCTTCGCGTTCCCAGGAGCGGAGGATCTCCCAACCGCCATCGTCGAGCCGGAGCTGATCATCCAGAATGCCGCTGGACACAGCAAGCCGGCGGAAGATTCCAGAGAAGCCGAAGACCTTGGGTGTCTTGAGATAGGCCGCAGCACTGACCGGTCGTTGGCTGTTGAGACAGCTCTGGACCTTGAGCATCCCCGGGACTCGTTCGCCCTTGACCTGTTCGCGCGCGAACGCTTCGATGACGAACCACTCGAAGACCAGCCACGGCGGCGTGACGCCATCGCTCGCCACGGCATCGTCGTCGTATTCCTGGCAGACCAGGGCACCGAGACACATCGCGGTGACGAATCGGATCCGTCCCATGCGGACCGTGACGGCAGGAAGAACCCGGTCGGCGAGGCGTTCGTACGTGCGCTGTAGGGACAGCGGGTCGACGCTGCCCTCACTCTCCTGAAGGGGATCTGCGAGGCTGATGACGGGTGGTGCGAGCGGCATGTCTTGAACTCCGATGAACGGCCTGAATCTGCGGACGCGAGTGAGCCCTACGGGCGCTGTTCCTCACCACGCAGATTGCGGGCAAGTCGGGCGTCGAGAGCGACGTCCTGTTCGGTGGCGAGGATGACGACACGCGCGGTCGCCCGAGAGATCGCGATGTGCATTCGACGCTCGTACTGACTGGCTCGTCCGAGTGCGAGCTCGACGAGAATCACGAACGGCCGCTCGAGTCCCTTGAAGCGCAGGAACGTGTCCGCGACGATGTGGTCGGCGACCGCGGGATTGTCCGCCCGGACGAGACGCTGGCTGCCGAGCGCATCGCGCCGCCAGAGCGCGCTGGCGCTCTGGCCGGCGAGCGTGATGATCGCGATATCGTATGGGCGTGCACCGTTTCGAATGAGCTCGATGACCTCTGCATTCAATCGGTCGAGCTCGGTGCTGGCCTCTACCTCGACGACGCGAATCGATCCAGGCGGGGCTTCGATGGTGGGCTCGCTCGGCCGCGTGTCCGCAACGGGTTCGGTATAGCGACTCGCCAGACTCGCCACAGCGGAGGGACTTCGCTGCTGGGCGCGAAGCTTCAGGCGAATCGCTCCCGCCGTCAGGGCATCAGGAATGCCATTGCGCCGCCAGAAGGCCTGCCGTTCGTCGCCGAGGATCCACAGCGCACGCGACCCGGCGAGCTCACCCACCAGATCCCAGTCCCCTTGATCCAGATCTTGCGCCTCATCCACAACCACCAGGTCGGGGCGCTCATCTTCCGATGGAAGCGCATCGCACGCCGCGGCGAACGATGCCGTCTCCCAGAACGTCTTGTCGTCGGTGCGCACCTTGGCTCCGCTCGCGGCAAGCAACTCGGTCGCGAACCGACGGATGGGCATCGCACGGACATTGGCGCCGGCCGCGCGCGCTGTCGCGAACCCACGATCAACCGCGAGACCCAGCGCGTCGGTGAAGCACAGGTACAACACTCGTTGACCACGGGCGACGGCCCGCGTGCAGAGCTCCCGCGCGAGCAGCGTCTTCCCGGTGCCCGCGCCGCCCGAGACGATCGCTCGCGGGTTGTCATCAGCGGCGGCGAGCAGCTCGAGCTGTTCTCCGACGAGCGCGACGGTGCGCGTCGCGCTGTCGCGAGCTTCGTCGGCGAGCGAGAGCGCTGGAACCCACGTCTCACCCCACAGCTCGTGAAGAGCAGCGAGCCAGCGCTTGTTGCGTGGCAGTGCGTGGTCGGGCACTGCGCGGGCGATCAACGGCGGGAGGGCCTGCTCTATCCACGGCAGCTGACGTGCGCCGAGGACCATGCCGGCGAGGTCGCCGGCGCGTGGAGCGAGATCATCCGAGAAGTCGACGTCAGGAAACGCGCAGGCGACACCGAACGGTGGAGGCTCGGCACCTCGCGCTCGTAGCGCTTCGACGAGCTTGCGCACGAAGTCCATCGCCTGCTGCCGTGGTGCGCGGCTGAGGACGCGGCCGTTCTGGAGCCACTGGCCATCGCGGCACTCGATGGCACCACCCTTGACCTCGAGGACCAGCAGCCCTCGATCCGGATCGGCGATCACGAAGTCGCCTTCGCCCTCCCAGTGAATGCCGATCCGAAGTCGCAGCGAATGCCATGCGCGCCAGCCGGTGGGTAGGCCGCGATGAAGCGCCTGCCAGACTGCGACTTCGGCGTGGCTCACGCTGCTGCGCGGCGCCTGCCGTGGAAACACCTCCCCAACCACAGCCATCATCCTAGTCGGACCGGGACCGCGGTTCCGAGAACGGGCAGGTGGATCCACATCGACGCCACGGGGATCCCGGTCGCCGCGGTCAAGACCCGCGCGTACGTGGCGAGCTGCCCGGAGTACTTCGGCAGGCGATCGAGCGCGTCGCTGAGCGAGCCCGGGAACGTCTTGTGATCGACGAGCACGAGGCCCGCGTCCGTGCGCCCCACGAGATCCGCGGTGCCGCTGACGACGGTCCCGTTCGCCAGGCGCTCGACGACCGGCCACTCGCGGTGGAGGCGCGTCGCCGCCAGGTCGCGCTCGAGCCAGAGCCATAGCCGCGTCCCGGCCATCGCGACCTCGGCCGGATCGAGGTGGCGCGCGACGTCGTAGCCGCGCAGCAGCGTCGCCGCGCGCGCGATCCGATCCGCGGGATCGTGGTCGGCGCGATCGGCCGCGAAGAATGCGTGGACTGCGTCGCCGAGCGGACCCATCTCGGGACTGCCCTTCAGCGTCAGCCGCGGTCCCAGCGTCACGGGGGCGCCGAGCGTGCACGGCACGGGATCCGCCGTCGACGGAGACAGTCGGGCCGGAGGATGCGCGATGCGCGGCGCCCCGACGGTGATGCGACCCAGCTCGATCGCGGGCTCGATCGGGTCCGCCGGACCGACCGGCTGGACGCGGACGCGCACCGCCTGATCTGCCCAGGTCGCGGTGACCGTGGCCGCGCGATCACTCGCGGGCTCGGTCAACAGCGTCGGATCGAGGTCCGCAAGCGTGCCGAGCAGACCCGCGAGGAGCTTGTTCTTGCCGGCCGCGAGGATCACCCGGTCCCGCGCGCGCGTCCACCCGACGTAGAGCAGGCGAAGCACCTCGCGTTGCGTGCGATCGACGACCCTGCCGTACTCGTCACTCGCCGCGTACGCTTCCTTGACCGGCCCACCTTGATTCGACGTGGTGTACGGATTTGGCCAGTAGCGCAGCCAGCGACCGGCGAGCGGGTTCGCGACGTCGAAGGTGGTCGCATCGGTCTCGATGTGGAGCCCGTACGCGGTCGGCTCGCGCAGCGATTCGAGCCCGAACAGCACGGTGAGCGGCCACTCGCGACCCTTCGCGGCATGCCACGTCGACACCGCAACTGCATTCGTACCCGAGAGCAGCGCCTGGCGATCGGTGCGCGTCGCACCCCAGCCCCACTCGTTGACCATCTCGTCGAAGAACGCGAGCAGGCCGACCAGGCTCGGCGCCTCGCGACGCGAGCCAGCCTGCTCGACGTAGCTGATCGCGTGCGCGCGCAGTGCATCGAGGTTGGCGTGGCGCTGCGTCGTGTTGCCCCACGCGGCGCACAGCTCGCGCAGCTCCGTCGCGTCGATGATCGCCGAGACAGCTGCGACCGGATCGAGGTCCGGGGTTGCCGTTCGCGCTGCGGCGATCGCGGCGACGAGCGGGTCGGCGCTGAACGCGTCGACGCCCGGAGCTGCGAACGCGCGCGCGACGAGTGCACCGAGATCCCCGGCGTACTGCACGACCCGCGCGAGGTTCGCTGCGGCAAGCGCGTCGCGGGGATCGATCCACAGCTGCAAGCCCGCGCAGACGACGTGGCCCTCGGCCGTGTCGAGCAGGCGCATGCGCGGGACGACCGCCGGGATCCCGAGCTCGCCGAGCGACTCGGCGATGTTCTGGCACTGCTCGTTGGTCCTGCACAGCACGGCGACATCGCCGGCGGTCGCGTCGCGAGCGACACCGGTCCGCCGGTCGCGCACGAGGGGGTTACCTGCGAGAAGGTCGCGAACACCTGCCGCGGCGCTGGCCGCCAGCTTCAGCTTGTTCGACGGACCTTCGAAGGTCAGCGGCCAGTACTCGACGATCGGGCCGAGCTTCGCGGGCTCCGTCTCCTCCGCGGGCGCCAGGCGGGTGCGGTTCTCCGGGATGCCGTGGTGCACGAACGCCCGGGCGAAGATCTCGCTCGTGAGCGCCACGAGAGCAGGCCGGCTCCGGTAGGAGGTCGAGAGCGTTTCGATCTCGCCGTGGTGGCCGACGGCTTCGACCGCGCTGTGAATCAACTCTGGATCGGTGGTCGTCGAGGTCAGTGACTCGATCATCGCGTCCATCAGCGCCGGATCGGTCCCGCGGAAGCCGAAGATCGCCTGCTTCTGGTCGCCGACCCAGACTGACTCGCGCGCCAACGTGGCCAGCTCGAGGAAGATCGCGAGCTGCAACGGGCTCGTGTCCTGGAACTCGTCGATCAGGACGAGATCGAGCTGTCCTTCGAGCGCGGCGCGGACGTCGGGCCGGCGGAGCAGCTGGAGTGCCAGCGCTTCCTGATCGACGAAGTCGATCACGCCGAGCTCGAGCTTGTGTTGCTGATAGGCGGTGAGGCCCTTGGCCGCGGTCTCGAAGACGAGGGTCGTGAGCCGGTGCATGTCGGCGCGCATCCGCGGATGGTCGAGGTGACGCGCAGCGGCCGCGGCCACCGGCTCGGCGGCCGCCTTGGACTTGGCGCCAGGCGCCGCGTTCGTCAGCTTCGCCCAGTCGCCCCACCGCAGGGTGGTGCGCTGCAGGTCGCGTCGAGCGTCACGGAGCAGGTCGAGA
>JAYVLW010001056.1:0-9430 GCA_043759315.1 Myxococcales bacterium | reverse complement strand
TTCAACGCGCGCGCCCGCGCCGTGAACTTCCCGAGCGACGGCCTCGCGGAGATCGTCGCGTGGGTGCATCGGGCGGGCGCTCGGCTCTACGTCACGATGAACACGCTCGTGTTCGAACCCGAGCTGCCGGTGGTCGAGGAGCTGCTCCGCCGGATCGCGGCGTCCGGCGTCGATGCGATCATCGTCCAGGATCCCGCGGTCGCCCTGCTCGCACAGGCGATCTGCAAGGATCTCGAGGTCCACGCGTCGACGCAGATGACCGCGTCGTCGCCGCTGGCGGCCTCCCTGCTCGCGCCGCTCGGGCTGTCTCGGGTGGTCGTCCCGCGCGAGCTCTCGGTCGACGAGATCCGCCTCTACGCCGCTGGCTCGCAGGTCCCGCTCGAGGTGTTCATCCACGGCGCGCTGTGCGTGGCGTGGAGTGGGCAGTGCCTGTCGAGCGAGGCCTGGGGCGGGCGCTCCGCGAATCGCGGACAGTGCGCGCAAGCGTGCCGCCTGCCCTACTCGCTCGTCGTCGATGGCGACGTCCGTGACCTCGGCGAGGTCGAGTATCTCCTCTCACCCAAGGATCTCGTCGGGCTCGACTCGGTGCCCGCGCTCGCCGAGATCGGCGTCGCGTCGCTGAAGATCGAGGGCCGACTCAAGGGCCCGAGCTACGTCGCCACCTCGGTCGCACAGTACCGCCGCGCCGCGGCCCTCGCCGTCGGGCTGCCGGCGCCGGAGCTGCCCGTCGAAGTCCCGCTCGATCCGGCGGCGCTGCATGTCGCGTACAGCCGGGGCATCTCCGCCGGATTTCTCGGCGGCGCGGATCATCAGACCCTCGTCGAGGGACGGTTCCCTCGCCATCGTGGCCTGCCGCTCGGCAAGGTCGTGAAGGTGGATCGCGACATGGTGTTCGTCGTGCCCGCGGCGGAGCAGAGACCCGTCACGGGCGGTGGCGCCCTCGCGGAGCCGCCGGAGCGCACGCACGCATCGCCGCCGCTCGCACCCCGAGCCGGCATGGGCGTCGTGTTCGATCGCGGCCGCCCCGAGGACGCGGAGGAAGGCGGGCCGATCTTCGCCGTCGACGCGATCGCTGATGGCTACCGGCTTCGGTTCGGCGATCCGGGGCCGGATCTCTCACGCGTGGGCCCCGGCGACTTCGTCTGGATCAGCTCCGATCCGAAGGTCACGCGCGCCGGCGACAAGGCCGCCGAGGCGGGGCGCGGTGCCCTCGAGCGCATCGGCGTCACGCTCGTCGTGCGCGGCGACGCCGGCGCACCGCTCTGTGTCACCGCGCGCGCCGGTCGCCACGAAGTCTCGGCCTCCACGGTCTCGGCGCTCCAGGTCGCGCGGGGCGCGGGCCTGACGCCCGAGGTGCTCGCCGACAAGCTCGGCGGTTTCGGTGGCACGCCGTTCCATCTCGCGTCGATCGATGCGGCCGGGGTCACCGCCGGCCTTCACGTGCCGGTCTCCGAGCTCAAGGAGGTCCGCCGTCGGATCGCCACGGAGCTCGAGGCGCGCGTCGTCCACGTCGGCCGCACGGTTGCACGCGAGTCCGTGATCGAGGTCGTGCGTGCGGCGGTTGGCGTCGCGCCGCTTCACGTGGCGCCGCACATCATCGCGCTGTGCCGCACCGATGCGCAGCTCGATGCCGTGCTCGACGCCGGCGCCCGCGAGGTCGAGCTCGACTGGATGGAGCTCGTCGGTCTCGGCAAGGCGGTCGAGCGCGCGCGGAGCCGCGGCGCGAAGGTGGGTGTCACGACCGTGCGGGTCCAGAAGCCCGGCGAGGAACGGATCGATGCGCACCTCGCCCGGCTCGCGCCCGATCACGTGCTCGTCCGGAGCTGGGGCTCGCTCGCGTACTTCGCGGCCCTGCCCGCCCCCGCTCGCCCTGCCCTCCACGGCGACTTCTCGCTCAACGTCACGAACTCGATCACCGCCGGCTGGGTGCTCGGCCACGGTCTGACTACCCAGACCGCCGCGCACGATCTCGATCGCGAGCAGCTCCTCGCCCTGCTCGCGCGCACGCCGCACGGACGCATCGCGGTCACCGTGCATCACCACATCCCCACCTTCCACACCGAGCACTGCGTCTACGCGCACCTCCTCTCGACGGGCAAGGACTACAAGACCTGCGGCCGGCCGTGCGAGGACCACGAGGTCGCGCTCCGCGATCGCGTGGATCTCGTGCATCCGGTCGTGGTCGACGTCGGATGTCGCAACACGGTGTTCAACGCGCAGGCCCAGAGTGCGGCGAGCCTCGTCCCCGACCTCCTCACACGGGGCGTGCGCCGGTTTCGTGTCGAGCTCGTGCGCGAGTCGGCGAGCGAGACGGCTCGCCTGTTCGAGGCGTACACGCAGCTCGTGGCGGGCGCGATCGCGCCGAGCGAGGCGCTACGGCGCGCAGCGGTTCACGAGCAGTTTGGGGTCACGCGCGGAACGATGCGGACCCTGACCGTGCTGCGCTGAATGGGGACGGTTTCAACTTACGCAACTTGCGATCTCGAAGGTCGCGAATTCACAGCCGCGTACCCTGGGGCCGCTCGGTCCAAGCTCGAGCTTTCGACCGGAGCCTGTTCGCGACAGCGATGTCAGGATTTAGCCGAAGGTGCCAAACTGCCGGCCAGGAGCTACCAGGCCTTTGGCGCCGGCATCTGACGGCAAACGCCGTCGGGACGCGGACTTCCCGGTGCGCCCGCGCGCTGGCATCGCAGGTGCTTTAGCTCCGGGCATGACCCTCCGTCGCTTCGCCATCGCCGCCGTCGTCCTCTCCGCTGGTCCCGCGCTCGCCGATTCGCAAGACGGCCAGGGGCCAGTCACCCACACCGACCAGCTCGTGGTGGTGACGCCGAACGCACCGATCGTGATCACGCAGGGCCAGCCGATGCCGGGCCAGCCGATCGGCGCGGGCCCGAGCGCGGTCGCCCCCGTCGCGCCGGCGGTCGCGAGCAACGGCGCGCCGCAGAACGAGCCGTGGGAGAACGTCTCCCACATCAACGGCACGCTCGTGAAGGTCGGCGAGAAGTCCGACTACATCATCAAGTACCGCAAGCTGAACATCTCGACGAACCCCATCGGCTGGATCGTCGGCATCTACGGTGTGTCGGCCAGCTACGCCCTCGGCCAGAACGTCGCGATCCGCGGCGATGCGAACTACTTCAGCATGGACAACGAGCGCGGCTACGAGGTCGGTGTCAGTGCGCCGATCTACTTCCGGCGCGTGTACTCGGGACCGTTCATCGAGCCGGGCATCGTCGCCCGCGGGTTCGAGAACGTGAACGACTACGCGTACGACTGCTACGATTGCTCGAGCTCGAGCGGGAGTACGCTGGTCGGCCCCGAGATGCTGTTCGGCTGGCACTGGACGTTCGACTCGGGCCTCAACATCGCTGCGGCCTTCGGTGCGGCGCGCAACATGAGCGGCGACGCGAACAGCAGCAGCGACCCGGAGCCGGTGGGCTACTTCCGCATCGGCTACGCGATGTAACGCGTGGCCCGAAACGCGGAAACGGCGCGCTCGCTCGTCGCGGCGCGCCGTTCGGCGATCGGGTGATCGTGTTACGCGGCGGCTTCCTGCTGCTGGCGCGGCGTCTTCGCGCGAGTCTCGGGAGGCAGCATCGGCTGGACCTTGTTCGCCCAGATCGTGCAGCAGTCGAGGTCCTCCATGCCGGGGAGCTGTGCGAGGCGCTTCTCGATGTACCCCATGACCTCGAAGATCTTGTCGCCGGGGAACAGCGCGGCCACGCAGCGCGCGGCGTCTTCGTCGGTCTTCACGCCGCCACCGACAGGTGCGTAGAACGAGCGCGCGATCTTCTTGCAGAACGCTTGCGCGAACTTCTGCCCTTCGAGCCGGTCGCGGGCCTGGTTGAAGTAATACGCGAAGTGGCGGCGCTCCTGCTTCGCGATGCGCTTGCAGAGCTCCTCGAGGATCGGGTTCTTGGTCTGGCGAGCCAGTTCCTCGTACGCCTGCGTGGTGAGGCATTCCTGGAGCGCACCCCAGAACATCCACAGCGCGATGAACGTCTTCGGCATCGCCATGGCGATCGCGCCCTGCGCGAAGTCCTCGAACTTGGCCTTGAACCGCGCGTTCGCACGGATCGCCGTGGCGCGCTCGGTGGCGGTCGGGACGCGCACGCCGCACTCCTCCATCAGCCGCGTCAGCGCGTAGCTGTGGAAGTACTCCTCGTAGTTCCACATCGTGAGGAACGTGAGCAGCTCCGGATCGCGAGCGACCTTGAGCTTCGCGACCTCCAGGAAGTAGTGAACGGTCTGGCTCTCGATGTCGGCGAAGTAGTGGAGACTCTGGATCTCCGCGTCGGTCAACCCGTGCTTGCGCGCGACCTCCCAGTCGAGGTCTTCGAAGTGGATCTTGTGGGAGACGGCGATGTGCTGGGCGATGTCTGACACTGGTTGCCTCGTCCCGGCGTTTTGCCGGCTGTCACTGTACGACCGAGGGACCCAGGACGGATCACTCGGAGCGGGCGCCACACTAGTACAACCCCGAGCCGGCGTCATCCAGGCCAGGGCATCAGGTATGCCGCGACGAGATCCGGGTTCAGGGCCCCGAGGTCCTTGAGGAAATCGCGAGCCGCCTCCGCGCGAGCGGTCGGACCAGGCCCACCCTCCAGGCGCCCGCGGTACATGCGTGCGACCTGCAGGTAGCCCTGCATCCCGGCCGCGTCGAACATCGCCTCCGCGGCTTCGAGGTCCGAGATCGCCGTGTCGACGTCTCCGATCCAGGCGTGGACCGACCCGTGAACCAGGTGCCCGAGCCCCGCGCCCCAGCCGGCGCCCTCCTTGAGCAGCTCGTCGCCGATCACGCGCGCCTCGCGCAGCGATCCGTCTCGGCGGGGATCGGCGAGCAGGATGCGCGCGCGCAGGTACGACAGCTCGATCCGGGGCTGCTGGAGCCGCAGCACGCCCAGCCGCTCGATCTGTGGCCAGGCTTCATCGAGTCGGGTGCGTGCAGCGTCGACGTCATGAACGTAGAGATCGATGCTCGCCGCTGCGACCACCGCGCTGACGTGCGGAAGGTGGAAGCTCTCGCCGATCGGCGGCGTCGAGATCCCGAGCTGCGCACGCGCTTCATCGGGCTTGCCGAGCACGAGCCATGCAACGTTCGAGCGCCCGGCGCGGAGCGATTGCTGTGCGACCTCGTCCCCGCGATCGATCGCATCCCTCAGCAAGAGCTGGGTGAGCCTCGCCAGCTCGCGCCACTCCCCGAGATAGAACAGCGTCGCGAGCCAGAACGTATCGCCCGTATCGATCTCCCAGCGCACCCCGGCACCGTGGTCGCGCAGCGCGGCGAGGCCCGACTCGAGGTGCTGGCGCGCCTCGCGCCAGCGGCCACCCATGTGGTGAGCGATGCCGATCGCCGCGTCGGCAAAGCCGACGACGTGTGGCTGCCCGAGCTTCGCCGCGATCTTCTTGAGGCGCGCGCCCACCGCCTCGACGGCCGCACGGTTGCGGCTGCCCGCGGCGGCCGCGTAACACACCTCCTGTGCGAGAGCGAGGCACACGCGCACCGGCTCGCCGGCATCGAGCGCGGCCTTGATCAGCTCGGACTGCACCACGCGCCCGAGCGCCGGATCGGCGAACGCGAGCCCGCTCGCGATCGAATAGAGCACGTCGGTGGTCAGCAGCTTCGCGGCGGGGATCTGCGTGACATCGCGCTCGACGAAGTCGAGGCTGCGCAGCTTCATCGCCATCCACTGGGTGGCGAGCTTCGTGCGCGGCGTCTTCGCGGTGAGCGGAATGCGGATGCCGATCGTCTGCAGCAGCTTCTCGGCGGCCGGCAGCGCCTCCTCGAGACGACCGCGGCGGAGCAGCGCTTCGACGCGCAGGCGATCGAGATCGATCGCTTCGTCGTCGGGGAGGAGCTGTGCGGCGTGGCCATAGACCGTCGCGGCCTCGTCGAGCTGGCCGGCGCACACGAGCGCGTGCGCCTTGCGGCTCATCAGGTCTCGCTGACCCGCGGTGTCCCACGGACCGAACGTGAGAGCGATCTGGTACAGCTCGGCCGCGCGGCGGAACGCGAGCGCCTCCTCGGCCTTGAGCGCCGCAGCGACCGCATGATGGGCGGCGTTCTCTGGATAGCCCGCGGCGAGCCAGTGCTCCACGATCGCCTGCTGATCGAGCTGGTCGGGACCCTGGACCGCTTCGAACGCGCGCGCGATCGCCTCGTGCCAGCCGGCCTTCGCCTCGGTGTCGAGGCTCGCGAGCACCGCGGTGCGGACGTAGTCGTGCGCCGGGTGGAGGATCATCTGGCCGCCGACCTGGCGAAGGGTCGCGAGGCGCTCGATGGAGAGCTGGGTCGCCTCGTCGTGGCCACCGACCACCCCGGCTGCGTGCGCGGCGATCTCGACTGGAAGCGGGCGCGCCGCGATCGCCGACACCGCGAGCATCGCCTGCGCTTCGGGGGACAGCCTCGCCGCGCGCAGTCGGACGAGGTCGTCCATCTTCGCGCCGGGTGCCAGGCCCGGCGTCCGGGCCATCTCGCTCAGAGCGAGCGGATTGCCCGCGGCCGCCGCGACGACCTCGGCGACCCGGCTCGAGTCCTCGGCGAGCTGGGTCGCGAGGACGAGCGAGTCGTCGGCGCTGAGCGCCGTGACCTCGAGCTCGCGTACGTCGCCGTGACGCGTGCTGCCCCCCGGCGGGCGCCTCAGCATCACGACCACGCCGAGGTAGTCCTCGGGCCGATGCGCGACGATCACGAGCGTGCCGGGCTCGCCGTTGTGGATGAGCTCGGCGAGGAACACGCAACTGTCGGCATCGCCCCAGTGCGCATCGTCGACGAAGATCACGACGGGCCGCATGCGGGAGAGCCGCGAGATCACGCTGCGCAGCGCCGAGAACCCGCGCCGCCGCAGCTCCTGCGGATCGGGCGGCACGGGGGTGCCCGGGATGTGGTCGGAGAACAGCGGGATCCGTCGCATCACGGGGAACAGCCGCGCGAGCGCGCCGATCTCCCGCGGCACGAGCGCCGCGATCTCGTCGGTCGTCAGCGTCATGATCGCGGCGGTCAACGAATCGACCACGCCATCGAGCATCTTGAACGGCACGGCCTCGCGTTCGAAGCAGCGGCCTTCGAGCGTGAACACCGCATCGCCGAGGGACCTCAGAAATCGCCGCACGAGCGTGCTCTTGCCGATGCCGCTCCGGCCCTTCACCATCACCGCCACGCCGCGCCGTCGGGAATCGCCGAGGGCGCGCCGCAGCTCCTCGGTCTCGTCCACGCGCCCGACGAAGTTGAGCGCCGGAATGCTGCGCGACATGCGCCGGGTGGTGGGCGAGAGCCCCGAGCCGAGCTGCGTCAGGATCCCCATCCCCGTCGGGCGCGCGTGGGCCGAGGGCTGGAGCATCGACATCGCGAGCCGCGCGAGGTCCTGCGGCACGCCCGTCGCGAGTTGCGCGGGTGTCGGCGGGATCTCGGTCTGCTTTCGCGTCATCACCTGCTCCGACTCGCCCTCGAACGGACGCCGGCCGGTCAGCGCCTCGAACACCATGCAGCCGACCGAGTACCAGTCGCTCGCCTCGTTGAGAGGCTGATCCGCGGCTTGCTCGGGCGACATGTAGACGGGCGTGCCCACCGCGAGGCGCTCCGGATCCCCCTCGGCCATGCCGGCGACGAGCCCGAAATCGAGCAGCGCGAGTCGCCCCTGCGCCGTGACGAGCACGTTGGATGGCTTGAGGTCGCGGTGCAGCTTCCCCGCGCGATGGAGCGCGATCAGGGCGTCGACGAGCTGCACCAGCGCGCCGCGCAAGCGGGCCTCGTTGACGGGCGACGCGACGATGTCTTGCCGCGTGCGCGTGGGGCCCGCCGTGGTGCGGGGTGGGCGTACCCAGTCGATGAACGACACGCCCTCGACGAGCTCCATCGTGAAGTACCAGTCGCCGCCGGAGGCGTGGAGCTCGTGCAGCGCGACGAGGTTCGGATGCACGATATCGGCGAGCGCGCGGAACTCGCGCTTGAAGCGATACAGGTCGCGCCCCGTCGCCTGGCGCAGCACCTTGATCGCGACCTCGCGACCGAGCTGCCGATCGAACGCGCGATATACGGTGCCCGCACCGCCGGCGCCGAGGGTCCCTCGGACCTCGAACCGGCCGGCGCCGAATGGCGGCGCTGCGAAGCCGACTTCCATCGAAGCTTCGAGAATATCAGCGTTCGCGTCGCCGTGCCGGAACCGGCCCCAGCTGTCGCAGTGCCCAGGTCCGTGGGACGGTCAGTTTCACGGGTCGACGCCACGGCGTGCGCCCGAGCGTGCGCAACAGCAGTCGCGCATCCGCGGCCTTCTGGTCCGGCACCGGCCGAGCAGCGAGCGCCGCGATCTGGCGGTCTGGCAGGCCCGCCGCGCGCGCGTCGACCACGAGCTGCGCCAGGCTGCGCTCGCGATAGAACCGCGCGCGCGCCAGCTCGACCAGCTTCGCTCGCACGGGCGCGGCCAGCCCGGGACAGCGCGCGATGCCGGCGCGCAGGTTGACCAGCGCATCCGAGACCGCGCGATAGCCCGCCTCGGCCGGGAGATGCGCCACCGCCACCTCGTCGTCGGCGGTGTAGAGGCCGCGCGCGAACGCCCGGTAGATGACGCCAACGCCGCGCATGCCGTACGGCGCGAGCTCCGCGGCGCGCAAGGCCCCCATGCTCGACGCCCCCCACACCTCGATGCCGTGCTCGAGCGCGAGCAACAGCTCCTTGTGCCACACCGCCGCCATGCGCTCGAAATAGCCATCGATGACCGCGAGGCGGCGCAGGCCTCGCGTGCGAAGGAGCGCGAACACCTCGCCGACGGAGACCGGCGGCGCGATGGTCGCTCCGGGGAGGAGCCGCTGTGCCTCGGCGGCGGGGAGCGTCGGACCGACGAAGACGATGGTCGTCATGCTCCCCCGATGCGGAACGTGCGCCCTCATCCCATCGCCTCCACGTCCGTCGCGAGACCTGGGACGAGGACTTTCACCACCGGCACCTTCAACGCCGGATGCGTGAGATCCACGGCGATGACCTGGGTGGCGCCGTTCCCGAGAACCAGCTCGACGAGCGCCTCGAGATCCTCGCCGAGGCCGCGGGTCTCGCGGCGCGGCAGGTCGTCGAAGATCGCCGGCTCGTCGCACGGCGACGTCAGCCGATCCCAGAGATCTCCGAGAATGTCCGGATCGGTGGCGCGCGCGTAGTCGAAGGCGAAGAAGTCGTCGCGACCACCAGCGATGTACGTCAGCCGGGTCTGCGCCGCCTCCGTGATCGCGCGTACGATCGCGACCTCGGGCGCGAGGTGTGCGCCGAACCCTTGATAGAAGCCGAGCGCGCGCCAGGCTGGCTCGCGCGGGTCCTCCATGATCGCGCAGCCGATCACGGGGATGACGCCGCCGAGATCCCAGACGAAGATCCGCGCGCCGGTCGCGGTGATCCGTTCGATCAGATCGCGGCAGACCGGGTCGGAGATCGTGTCGAGAGATC
>JAYVLW010001055.1:0-4055 GCA_043759315.1 Myxococcales bacterium | reverse complement strand
CCCGCGTCGCTCGGGCTCAACTTGTACGGGGTCTTGAGCTCGCCGCGCACGTTGATCGTGCTGCCCCGGATGGTCTGCTCGGCGTCCCCGATGGCCTTGAGGTTCTCGAGGAGGTTCTTCTCGACGCGGAGGCCGATCGAGCCGAAGCTGATCTCGATGCGCAGCACGTCGAGTCCCGAGATCCGGGTCAGCGAGTCGCCGAGCAGGCTCGAGACCCAGTCGCCGGCGAGATCCTTCACGATCTGATCGGCGAAGCCCGTGCTGGGGTTCGTGGTGGGGTCCTGCTTCGTCGGATCGCCGCCGAGGCCCTGGTCGCCGAGCGAGCGGCGGAGCGACTCCTGGTTGCGGCCCAGGACGAGCAGCGACAGCGTCTGGCTCTTGTTGTACCCGGTCGAGGTCTTGAGGTCCCACTGCGGGTTCGACAGCGCGCCGGTGATCGACAGCGTGATCAGGTGCTCCTGGCCGGAGAGGTCGCGGTAGTCGGCCTCGCTCGTCACGTTGAGCTGTGGGTCGCCGGCCTTCTGGTTCTCCGCGAAGTCGACGTTGCCCGACGTGCGGATGAACTTCGCGCGGGTGCCCGGGATGCGGAACTCGCCGTGCTCGACGCGGATCGAGCCGGAGATCCGGGGGTCGCGGGGGGTGTTCGAGATCTCGAGCAGCGGGCCGACGAGGTCGATGGTCGCGATGTTGTTCTTCACGCTGAACTTGCGCACGTCGAGCGTGAGCTGGAGCTCGGCATTGCCGAGCAGCGGGTACTCCTCCCAGAACGGCTTCGCCGGCGGCGCGGTGGATCCGATCGACCGGATCTGATCGGTGAGCTCGAAGTTGTTCGTGTAGTTGCCATCGATCAGGGCGACGCTGCCGCGGATGCCGAGACGGCTCGCGCCCTCGGGCTTGTCGATCGAGATGTCGCGTGCGGACAGCACGAGGTCGAGGGTGCCGGGCACCTTGAACGGGATGTTGTCGGCATCGAGCTTCACCGCGAGCTTGGCGAGATGGTTGTCGAGGAAGTCGACGGTGCCGTTGATGTTGGACAGCGAGCCTTCGCCATCGATCGAGCCACGCACGTCGTTGATCGCGAGCTGGTAGGTGCGGTGGTTGCCGCTCGATACGCTGGTCTCGATGTCGATCGAGCCCTTGTTGAACGACAGCTCGCGCCGCACGCCACGCGGGATCAGCGAGAACGGGCGGTCGGTGCCGGTGGTGTCGAACTTGAGCGTGCCCGAGACCAGCGGCAGCTTGCCCTTGCCGGAGAGAATCAGATCTCCGTCGATCTCGGCGAGGCCGCCCGCCTGGGAGACCTTGTCGGGCACGGCGACGAGCAACATCTTGCCGGCGAGCTTGCCGCTGATCAGCACCGACCATTTCTCCGGCGTGAGCCCCGCGAGCGTGATGTTGCCCTTGACGTGGAGCTCGCCCTTCTCGTCGAGGTGCTGGTCGCGCACTTGCAACATGACGTCGGTGAAGCCGAGGCTGCCGTTCGCGAGCTTGATCAGGCCGGTCGGTGCCTCGAGCACCGTGTCGCCGCCGACCGGGCGGAGCCGTACCGGGTTCGCCGTCTTCGGATCCTTCTTCCACGCACCGTTTGGATCGAGGTCGATCGAGGCCTCGTAGGTCGGCTTGGCGATCGTGCCGGAGATCGAGGCGGCGAGCTGCACCAGGCCGGAGGCCTCGTCGAACTGCGCGTCGAGCAGCGGCTGCACGAGCGACAGATCGAGCAGGCCCTGCGCCTCGATCGCGAGCGATGCCTCGGTTGCGTGGCCGCGGATCTCGACCTTGCCGGCAGGCGTGGCGACGAGGGTGGAGCAGGGCGCGCGCCCACCCGGGGCGGTGGGGTCCTTGCACGCGAGCTCGAGCGACGTCGGCGTGATCCGCGCGGACAGGGCGGCCCGCGATCCGGGCGCCTGATCGATCACCGATAGCCGCAGCGGGGTCAGCCGGCCATCGGAGGTGCGGTGGTTGACGATCGCGACCAGCTCCGAGATCTCGACCCACGCCTCCGGCTCGACGGGCTTCGCGGGGAACAGCTCGGTCTTCACCGTCACCGTCCCCGAGACCCATCCCTGGAGCGGCTCGGGCGCGCCGAGCAGCTTGGTCAGGTCGGTCACCGCGTCGAGCTCGATCCGCCGTCCGGTGATCGAGACCTCGACGGGGAACGGCGCCGTGGTGCCGAGCGTGCCGTGGATCTGCAGGCGCTCGGCGAGCATGGAGCCATCGATCCGGATCCCCGGCTTGCCGCTCGGCAAGGTGAGCGGCTCGACGCGGAGCTGGCTATCCCCGACGAACGCGTTCATCAGCCACGTGCGCAGCAGGGTGACGTGGCCCTCGGCCTGCGGCGCGAGCGGGGTACCCGCGAGGTGCAGGGTCATCCGCGCCTCGCCACCGGCGATCCGCTTGTGGAGGAACTGCTCGAGGATCGCCAGCGGCAGGTCCACCGAGACCGCGCCGCCGAGCCGCGCCGGCGTGGCGGCCTGGCGCGCGGTGCCCTTGATCGGCGGCAGCTTCGCGACCGTCGCGTCGAGCACGCCGCCCGCATCGCGAACCGCGGTGGTGACGATGCACGAGCCGCCGGTCTTCTTCGCGGTCGCGCACTTCTGGAGGTCATCGGTCGACGCGTACATCGGCCGTGGCCTGCACCGCTCGTCGTTCGGCTGGTTCACGCACAGCGCGAAGTCCGAGTAGGTGTCGCCCTTGACCGTCAGCTTCTTCGCGGTCGCGTACACCCTCGCGAAGTCGAGCCAGTCCATCGCCGCGCGGCCCTTCACGAGGCTCACGCGATCGAGCTGGGCGTCGACCGTGTCGAGCGTGCCCTTGACCGTGCCGACGAGCCCGCACAGCCTCGCTGCATCGATCCGCCGGCCGGCGATCGTCAGGTGCTCGACGAACGGCGGCCCGACGCCGTCGACCCGCACGCGCCCGCTGCCGGTCAGCTCTCCGCCGAGCCCCTGCGACGTCATCTTGCGGATGTCGACGATCCCGTCCTTGAACTGCGTATCGATCAGCCTGAGTCGATCGAGGCACGGCACACCGCTGAGCTCGGTGTTGACGCTGACGGTCGGGTTCTTGATCGGACCTTGAATGATGATCACGCTGCCGCCGCCCGCGCCGCCGACGAAGGCGGGCAGGTCGAAGCGCTGCAGCCAGGCGCCGAGATCGGGGAACGTGCCCTCGATCCGCATGCGGATGTCGTCGTGCAAGATGTCCACGATCCCGTCGAACACCGCGTGGCTCTGCCCGGCCTCGATCGCGACCCTCTCGACGTGGATCGAGCCGAAGTTGTCGCTCGTGAACAGCCGGCCCTTGTGTACGCGCAGCGACGTGCTGGTCGGGGACGGGCCGAGCGACAGGTCGAAGTCCTCGAGCGCGAAGCCCTCGCCGGGGGTGGTGTCGCCCTTCGCGCGCAGCCGGCCCTTGAGGAACTTGCCTGCGGCGCGCGCGACCTTCGGCGGCAGGAACCGGCCGGCATCGATCGCCTTCGTGATCTCGATCTGCGCGTTCGCGATATAGGGGCGCAGGCCGAACGTCGCCGAGACCTCGACCTCGCCGGGCTCCTTGCCGCCCCGGATCAGCGCCTTCGTCTTGTCGATGAAGCCCTGCTCGTTGACGAGATCGATGCCACCGTGGACCTCGGCGAGCGTCAGCTGCAGCGGCGGCTCGTCGGCGCGCAGCGGGAGATCGAAGTCGACGTTCTCGAGGTCGAGCCCGACCTTCGGCGACGCGACGAACGGACCGGTCAGGGTGATCGTGCCGTTCAGGTTGTCTCCGCCGATCGTGGACTTGATGCACGTGCGCACCATCGGCCCGAGGTTCTTCGCATCGAGCTTGAGGTTCCACGAGCCGTCGTACGGGCGATCGAAGTAGCTGTTGAGCTCGCCGGTCAGGTGGATCGAGCCCGACTCCGCGAGCTCGAACTTGTCGCGCGGGACGAGGCGGCCGTCCTCCGGCTCACCGGGCGCGAGCTCGCACGGCACCGTACGCGCCTGCAGATCGAGCTCGAGCGTGTTCGCGATGAAGTCGTGCTTCGGCCACTCGGTCGGCAACTGCGCGAGGCGGTT
>JAYVLW010001054.1:0-2876 GCA_043759315.1 Myxococcales bacterium | reverse complement strand
GTCGATAAATTGTCTGTTCACTACAACATCGGCCACATCTTAGCAGCCGAGGGAGACACGGTTTCCCCCGACGGCAAGTACGTAGTCGCCATGAACAAGATGAGCATCGATCGCTTCGCCAACATCGGCCCGCTCTACCCGCAGAACTTCCAGCTGATCGGCGTCGACGGCCCGAAGATGAAGCTGCTCGCCGACATGCCCATCGGCATCGGCGAGCCGCACTACGCGCAGATGATCAAGGCCGACAAGCTCAAGCCGATCGACGTCTACACGCCGGGTGAAGATCCGATGACCGGCAAGGTCTCGGTCAACGTGGTGGAGGCCAACAAGGAGCGCGTCGAGAGGAAGGCCGACGGCGTCCACGTCTACATGACCGCCATCCGCAGCCACTTCACCCCGGACATCATCCGCGTCAAGCAGGGCGACACGGTGAAGATCCACATCGACAACGTGGAGCAGGCGTACGACGCGACGCACGGGTTCGCGATCGACTCCTACAACATCAACCTCAGCATCGAGCCCGGCGAGCACAACGACGTCACGTTCGTCGCCGACAAGGCCGGCGTGTTCCCGATGTACTGCACCGAGTTCTGTTCGGCGCTGCACCTCGAGATGGCGGGCTATCTCCTCGTCGAGCCCAAGTAAGCAGCGTCGATGTTCCACCGCGCCCACCTGTTCGTCCTCGCGCTCGCCTCCTGCGGAGACGCGCGTGGGATGACGGACGCCGGCTCCCACCACGCCGAGCGACCGGCACGACCGGAGGCCTGTCTCGAGATCGCGCCGGGCGGGTCGATCCAGGCCGCGCTCGACGACCCTTCGGTCGCCGCGGTGTGTCTCGCGCCCGGAGACCATCGCGGCACGCTCCGACTCGCGCGCGCCGTCACCCTGTGGGGCGCCCCGGGGGCGGTGCTCCACGGCGGCGTGGGGACGATCATCGACGTCACCGCTCCTGGGGGCGCCGTGCTCGGCCTGACCATCGATGGCACGGGCGGGCGGTTCGACATGCTCGACGCGGCGGTCCGGCTCTCGGCGGATGACACGCGGGTCGAGGGCACCACGGTGACGAACGCGATGTTCGGCATCCTCGTGGAGCGCGCCTCCCGCGTGCGCGTGATCGGCAACCACATCGCGGGCAGCCGCGATCCGGCGACGGGACTCCGCGGAGACACCATGCGGCTGTGGGAGACCCGCGACTCGTTGATCGCCGACAACACGATCGAGGACGGCCGCGATCTGGTGGTCTGGTACTCGCGCGGCAACACGATCATGAACAACCACGTGCGCGGGGCGCGCTACGGCCTCCACTTCATGTACAGCCACGACAACTCGGTGCGCGGCAACGAGCTCCTGGATGGCACGGTCGGCGTGTTCGTCATGTACAGCCGTGGCCTGCACCTCACCGACAACCTGATCGCGAACGCGGCGGGTGCGGCCGGCATGGCGATCGGGATCAAGGACGCCGGCAACATCTACATCACCGGCAACCGCCTGATCCACGACACGATCGGGATCTACATCGACTCGTCGCCCATGCAGCGGGGCGACCGCGTGGAGATCGAAGGCAACGTGATCCGGCTCGACGACACGGGGATCGTGTTCCACTCGAGCGCGCACGACCTGTCGGTCCGCGACAACGACCTCGCCGACAACGGCGCGCAGGTCAGGGTCGATGGCGGAGGCGACGCGACGGCGGTCGAGTGGCGCGGCAACTACTTCGATGACTACACCGGCTACGATCTCGACGACGATGACATCGGAGATGTGCCGTACGAGCTACGGTCGTTGTCGAACCAGCTGACCTCGCAGAACCCCAGCCTCGCCCTGTTCCGGGGAACGCCGGCGCTCGCGCTGGTCGACGCCGCGGCGCACCTCGACCCGCTGTATCAGCCGGCTCCCGTGCTCGCTGATCAAGCACCGCACATGGGGCCGCGCTGGAAGGTCGCACATACCACGAGGGCGTCACGATGAAGCTCCGACTCTCCAAGGTCGACAAGCGGTTCGGCAAGGTCCACGCCCTCCGCGCGATCGATCTCGACCTCCCGACCGGTGCGAAGGTCGCGCTGATCGGGCCGAACGGCTCCGGCAAGACCACGTTGATCCGCGCGCTCCTCGGTCTCGTGCAGCATCGCGGTCAGATCCTCGTCGACGAGACCCCGGTGAGCCGGGCGGCGCTCGCCGCGCGGATCGCGTACGTGCCGCAGATCGCGCCGCAGATGGCAGCGAGCTGCGGAGACCTCGTGCGCGCGATCTGCGAGCTGCGCAACCTCGAGACCCGGGAGGTCCGCGAGATCGCCGCGCGCCTGGATCTCCGGCTCGACGATGTCGCGAATCGCCCGTTCCGTAGCCTGTCCGGTGGCTCCAAGCAGAAGCTGTTGATCGCCCTCGCGCTCGCCGCGCGGCCGGAGCTGCTCATCCTCGACGAGCCCACGGCGAGCCTCGATGCCGAGGCCCGCGGCCGGTTCTTCCAGCTCCAGCGCGAGCTCGCCGGGGACGCGACGCTGATCCTGTGCTCGCACCGGCTCGAAGAGATCCGGTCGCTGGTCGACCACGTGGTCGCTCTCGAGGAAGGGCAGTTGATCTACAACGGCGACGCCGCGAGCTACCTCGCACAGCGGGTGGGTTCGCTCCTCGAGGTGCGGATCGCAGCCGAGGATGGCAGCAGCGGCTGGCTCGCCGAGCATGGCTTCGCGGCCGGTGCGAACGGCTGGTGGAGCCGGAGCGTGGACCGCGAGTCCAAGCTGGAGCTGGTGCCGGCGGCCCTGGGCGCGCTCGGGACGGGACTGCTCGACCTCGTGGTCCGGGACGTCGACCTCGTCGAGCTTCGCGGGGAGGTTCGCCGTGAGTCGTGAGCTGCCTTGGTTCCGGATCGGCGTGGC
>JAYVLW010001053.1:0-2583 GCA_043759315.1 Myxococcales bacterium | reverse complement strand
GCCGCCATCGCCTCCGCCACCTCCGCGACGCCGCCCTCGAGGACCACCAGGTGCTTGCCGCCGGAGACGGCGCGCGAGTGGACGAGCAGTGCCGGGGAGCGCTTGAGGGCCGCATCGGCGACGACGATGCCCTTCGCGATCGTCCCGACCTCGAGCACGCCGAGTGCGGGACCGCGGGCCATGGTCAGACGAACCGGAACGCTTCTTTGAGCGTGCAGCGGCGCTCGCGCGTGAAGTGCACGGCGGTGGTCAGGCCCTCGCCCGTCGGGCTCGCGATCGTGAACGACGTGTAGCCCTCGCCGCCGAGCGCGAGGCCCGCGTACGACGCCTCGTTCTTGACGAAGATGCTGCAGTTGCACAGGCGCGCCATGGTCGCCATGTTGTCGATGTTCAGCGAGTGCATGGTGGCGGTGTGGTGGAAGCCGTGCTCCACGCGCAGCGCCGCGGCGATGCCCTCGACGGCATCGCGCACGCGGAACAGCGGGATCACCGGCATCAGCAGCTCGTGCTGGACGAACGGGTGCTGCTCGTCGACCTCGCACAGGAGGATCTTGAGATCGTGGCCGTGGTTGCCGCCGATGCCGGCGGCCTTCGCGATCACACCGGCATCCCTGCCGATGAAGTCCTTGTTCACATGATCGCCCTCGAGCACCGTCTGCTCGAGGGCCTTGATGCCGCGCGCGTCGACCCGGAGAGCGCGGTGCTTCTCGAGGTGGCGAACGAGGTCCGTCGCGATCGAATCGACCGCGATGATCTCCTTCTCCGCGATGCAGACGATGTTGTTGTCGAGCGAGGCGCCGCGGACGATCGCGTCGGCCGCCTTGTCGAGGTTCGCCGTCTCGTCGACGACCGCCGGAGGGTTGCCCGGCCCGGCGCCGATCGCCTTCTTGCCCGAGTTCATCGCCGCCTTGACGACAGCCGGACCACCGGTGACGACGATGAGGCGCACCATGGGGTGCTTCATCAGGAGGTTCGCGCTCTCGATCGTCGGCTTCTCGACCGAGATGATCACGTCGCGCGGCCCACCGACCGACTGGATCGCCTCGTTGAGCAGGTGCACGCACCAGTTGGAGACTTGCGCCGCCGACGGGTGGACGTTGAACACCACCGCATTGCCGGCCGCGACCATGCCGATCGCGTTGCACAGGATCGTCTCGGTCGGATTCGTCGTCGGCGTGATCGCGAGGATCACGCCGTAGGGCGCACGCTCGGTGAGCATCAGGCCGTGGTCACCGGTGTATGCGACGGTCTGCAGGATCTCGGGGCCGGGCGTCTTCTCCGCGACGAGGCGATTCTTCGACAGCTTGTCCTCGTAGCGACCGAGCCCGGTCTCTTCGACGGCGTACTGGGACAGCTTCTCGAGGTTTCCGAGCACCGCCTTCCGCATCGCGTCGACCATCTTCACCTTGGTCGCGACGGGCGTCTTCTCGTTCTGCTCGAACGCCTTGCGCGAGGCCTTCGCCGCCGCGTCGGCATCGGCGTAGACGCCGTTCGTGCCTCTGGGAATGTTCGCCCCCGGCTTCTTGGAGCCCTCCACCTGTGGAGCCACGGCACGTGCTGGAGCGGCGGTTGGCCCCCCACCCAGCCGCTCGAGCACGCGCGTGACGATCTCTTCGATCCGTCGCTCGTCGAGGTGCGCCATGCGCTAGTCCTTCACGTAGCGACGTTCGTTGCCGACCGCGATCTCGTCGACGATCGCCATGATCGTCGCGTCGACCGGTCGGTTCTGGGTCACCTGGGTCTGGCGCGCCGACGAGCCGGAGCAATACAGCACGACCTCGTCGATGCCAGCGCCGACGGCATCGACCGCGATCACGATCGCGCCCGGTGCCGACGACTTGATCGACCCGTCGACGTCGCAGGCGCGCACCACGAGGAGCTTCAGCCCCTCGAGCGTTGGCTCCTTGCGGCTCGCGACCAGCGTGCCGATGACCCTCCCGAGGACCATGTTCTACTTCCCGGCGCCGCTACCGGCGCCGGCGCGACCGAGCGGGAGCACCGCATCGACGTTCGCGTGCGGCCGCGGGATCACGTGCACCGAGACGACCTCACCGACGCGCTCGGCGGCGCGCTGACCGGCTTCGGTCGCCGCCTTGACCGCCGCGACATCGCCGCGGACGATCGCGGTGACATAGCCACCGCCGGTCTTCTCGAAACCGACGAGCTCGACCTTGGCCGCCTTCACCATGGCATCGGCGGCCTCGACCATGCCGACAAAGCCTTTGACTTCGATCATTCCGAGAGCGTCAGCCATCGTGTTCTCCCCCCGGGCGCCAGCCCGGGACAGTGCTACTTGTCGACGAATTTCTCTGATTCTTTGCCGGTGACCGCGGACAACGCCGCGGTCGCCGCCGCCGCCGCCGCATCGATCTCGGCTTCCGGGCCGGCCATGTAGAGCCGCCCGAATGCGCCATACGGAGTCACGTTGACCAGGTTGACCTGGGCCGCCTTCTCCGCCTCGTTCGCGGCGAGCACGGCATATCCGGCCGGCTCGCACTCGAAGATGAACAGCGACTGGCCCGGCAGCACCATCATGCCCGCGCTGGAGCGATTGATGATCTGCGTCTGGTAGGCCTCGACGCC
>JAYVLW010001052.1:0-2583 GCA_043759315.1 Myxococcales bacterium | reverse complement strand
TCGCGATGCCGCCGCGCTCGAGGCCGGCGATCGCATCGGCGAGGCGAGGGCGCCAGAACGCCGAGGCCGCCGCGCCATCGAACACCACGACCGCGGTGGTGTCGTAGTGATCGATCACGAGGCCGGGGCACGCATCGCCTTCGCCGTGGACGAGGCGCGTGCCCGTGCAGCCGACCAGCAACGGATCGCGCATCCGGCGCGCCGCGGCGGCCTCGGTGCGGCCGCGGACCCAGCCGGCATCGATCGCGCGCGTGACGTCGAGGTCGAGGACCCGCGCGCGGATCGGCGACTCGGGATCGGCGAGCACGGTGCACAAGGGACCGCTGTCATCGGCGACGGTGACGATGTCGCCGGCGCGGAGGCCCTTTGGCGGGCCGAGGGCGCGGTCGTAGATCCACGGGTGGCCGGCGCGGATCGCACCCCGCAACGGCTTGGTGAGCCGCCAGCTCACTTCAGCTGCGAATCGACGAGCTGGTACATGTGCGCGTAGCGGTTCAGCGCCTGGACCACGCCGTATCCATCGGCAAACCAGATCTGGTTGAGCCAGTCGGCGGGCATCTCGGCCGGCTTGAAGTCCTTCGACTTCGCGGTCTCGATCGTGACGCGGCCCGTGGTCTTGATGACGATCTTCTCGGCGCGGTACGAGCCCGCCTTCGTGACGATCGCCTCGGCGTCGGATGGGGTGGTGCGGCGCTCGAGCTCGAGCTTGCCGCTGTTGAGCTTCGCGCCCGACTCGGCAGCCGGGCTCTGCGTCCAGTGCGCGACGATGTCCTCGGGCCACTCCTTGTCGCCGAACGCGCCGTTCGGGAGCTCCCAGCTCGTGCCCTTGCGATCGAACTTGTCGAACGTCAGGCCCTGGTAGCCACCGGGCTCGCCCGCGAAGAAGAAGCTATCGGGCGAGATATCGAACTTCTTCGTCTTCGCATTGCACGTGATCGTGGACTTGATGATCCGGTCGTCCGTGACCGGCTTCTTCGAGTCCTTCGTCAGGTCGTACGAGACCTTCTCCTCGAGCGAGACGACGGTATCGCCGGCCTTGGTCTCGATGTTGGTCACCGTGATGGTGAAGGTCTTCGGTGCGGGCGGCGCGATGCGCACCACGTCGGGCAGTGCGGGCGTGGGCGCGGCGACCCACGAGTAGGTCCATACGTTCCCGATCGCGAGCGGCAGGATCTTCACCCCGCAGACGGTGCCGACCTTGCCGCCGGTGCCCGTGCTCGACGGGTTCATCTGGATCTTCGGCACCGCCTGGGCGGCGGCGGGAACGAGCGCAAGGACACACAAGGCAAGCGTGGAAGTCCGCATCGGACCCCGGTCATACGGCACGTTGCGGCCCACGTAAAGCGCCAGGGCCTCACAGGATGAGGCGCCCAGGGCGCGCGTGTCGCACCCGGCCTCGAGCGCGCGCGGGGACGAGCTCGATCTGGCCGATCGGCGCTACCTCTCGCGGTTCTCGCGCTGAGCGCCGTAGACGCAGTTCGTGTCGTTGGTGCCCTCGCACATCTTCGCGATCAGCGCGCGAAACCGGGCGTCCTTGCGCATCTCCGAGAAGTCAGGGTCGAGCACCTGCTTGCGACCGAGCAGCCGATCGAGGTGGGCCTCCACCTCGGCGTGCTTGCTCTGGTGCGGGCGCATCTGGAGCAGGCGCGTGAGGAGGTTGATCGAGCACTGCTTGCGCCCGATCCGCGCGTACGCCGCCGCCAGGTTGTAGGTGGCGGTGACGTTGTACGGATCCGCGCTGAGCGCCGTCAGGAAGTGATCGACGGCGTCGTTGATGTAGCCCTCGCGCGTCAGCCTCTCGACCTCGGCGCTCTCGGCCGTCTTGAGCTCGCCCTTGGCCTGCTCTGCGAGCTTCGCCCCCTCGGGGATCGAGCGCTCGTTGAAGCCGATCGGTTTGAGCTCGTTGTTGCCCTCGACGGGATCGCAGTCCTTCGCTGCCACGGCGGGCGGCGGCGGCAGGGGATCTGGCTCGGGGCGGAGCGGCGGCGGTGGCGCCGTCAGCTCCTGCTTCTCGTGGCACGCACCGAGCAGCGCGGAGGCTGCGAACATCAGGCCGAGATGAATCACCAGGCGCTTCATTCTTCACCGACCGATCGCGGCGATCGCGTCCTTGCGATAGCCCTTGAACCACTGGGGGGTGTCCGTCACGCGATCGATCGCGAGCTTCGCCCCCTTCCCGAACTTCGGGTTGCCCTCGAGCGCGGCCAGCCGCTTGAGCATCGCGATCGCGCAGCCCTTGCGATAGACCTTGTCGTACGCGATCGCGAGCTGGAGCGTCGCATCGTGGTTGTACGGATCCTTGGTGAGGGCGTTGCGGAACTTGTCGATGCTGACCTTGATCAGCTCGGCTTGCCCCGCGGGCTCCTTCGCCTTCTCCGCGCCCTGCAGCGCGGTCTCGCCCTCGCCGACGAGCTGGTTCGCGATGCTCGGCTGCGGGCGCGCCTTGAGCGGATCGCCGCGGAAGTCCGCGACGCAATCCTCGACGTAGGCGATCTTGAGCTCCTGCTCCGGAGGCTCGGGCGGCTTCTTCTTCTTCTCCGGATTTCGGAGCTTCTCGGGCTTGCCGCCATAGAGCGCCTGACA
>JAYVLW010001051.1:0-3784 GCA_043759315.1 Myxococcales bacterium | reverse complement strand
GCGGGCGTTCGCCGTTGCGTTGGCGGCGATGATTCCGTCGATCCCTCCGCACGTCCCGAGCGGCGCCGACATCATGGTTCGCTTCGCGAAGGAGTTCGTCCACAACGTGGGGCCGCACCTCGAGACGGTCCGCAATTCGTCGAACAGCGGACTCGGCGGGCCGGCTTCGCCGATGGTGTGGCCGTATCGCAGCACGCAGCTGCCGAATCTCCCCAGCGAAGTTCCGATGCACCAAGGACGTGCGCAGACGCCGGTGCAGCCTGGAACGGTGCCGGCCCGCCCCGGCGGTGTTGGCGCGATTCCCGTGGCGTCGCCCCTCACCACACTCAGTGCATCGAGTGGTGTCGCGGTGCCGCATCCACCCACCAAGAACAAGGGACGCTTCGCGGCGCTCACGATCGGAGGCGGCGTCCTCGCCGCTGTGATCGCGTTCGGTGTTGTCAGGCTTCGAGGTGGACCGACGCCCGCATCGAGTGCGGTGCACGATGCGGGAACCATGGCGGGAGCGAGCCCGAGCGCACCGCCAAGCGATGCGCCAACAATCGATGCGGTCGCGATCACACCGCCCGATGCGGCGTCGGCTGACGCGGCGACGCTAGCGGACGCACCGCCCCCCGTGGATGCGTCTGCGCCGGATGCCGCGTCGGCGAAGGTGAAGGATCGAACGAAGGTTCCAGTTCGCCCGCCGAAGACTCCCAACCGAGGTTCCGGCGCTCGTGGCGGCTTCGATCCCGATGCTGTAGAGGAATGACCATGCTTCGCATCTGCTGTGCTGCTGTGGTTCTCGCAATGCTGGCCGTGTCGGCGTTCGCCGATCCGCCGATCCGGAAGCCGAAGATCGCCGAAGCGCTGGACCACCTCGCTCGCGGCAACAAGCTCTACAACGTCCGCTCGTTCGAGGAGGCGTCGGTCGAGTACAAGGCGGGCGCACTTGTCGAGCCCGCGCCGATCTTCGACTACAACCTCGGCCAGTGCTACCGGCAGCTCAAGCGGTACCAGGATGCGATCTGGCACTACGATCGATTCGTCAAGTCGAGCCCCAACACCCCCGAGCACGTCGCCTCGGTGCAGAAGCTGATCGCGGACATGAAGGCCGAGCTGGACAGCAAGGCGATGCGCGAGCCACCGACGGATCCAGGTCCGACAGGCGAGACCCCGGTCCCGGCGGTGGTGGCACCGAACCCGGCGGAGCCTCCGCCGGCTCAGCCCCGGGCCGCCGTCATCCCCGCGAGCCCTGCCGTCGAGCCTTGGTACGCCGACACGTTCGGATGGGGCCTCGCGGGCGTCGGGGCGGTCGGCGTGGTGGCGAGTGCCGGCTTGTTCGTGAATGCCTCGGGCTTGGTCGATGACGCCAACCACGCGACGAGCCAGCAGGAACAGAACGCGTTGCGCGACAAGGCCGACTCGCGAAAGCTACTCGGCACCGTGATCGGAATCGGCGGCATCGCGCTGTTGACGACCGGGATCATCAAGCTCGCGATTCGTCCGCACGCGGAGGCTTCGACGGGCGTCACGCACGTGGGCGTGGCACCGAGCGGGCTCGTCGTGTTCGGCCAGTTCTAAAGGTATCGGTCGCGAGTTCTGATCTGGTCGCCAGCAACCGGTAAGGAGGGCGGACTCGACCCGAATGGTCCGAGGTGCCGAGGTGTTCAAGCCCGTGCGTTTTGCCGCTCGACGGGAACGAGCCATGTCGCAAAATCAGGCCAAGCCTCGCGGAGCATCCGGATGCTCGGAGTGATCGGACAAGAGAATGCCAACGCGGTGAGCCAGAGCTCGGTTTCCAATACCGTGGCGGGTCCGCGCCAGAAGGCTTCGGGGAACGTAGGATGCATCCCAGCCCTATCGGCCAGCACCTGCGGCGGTTGCTGGGAAAACTCGTGGCGCGTTCTATTCACCGCGTCTTCCGCGGACTTGCGGGAGTCCGCTGCGTGTTCCCAGAAAGCTGGACCAGCAACGCCTGCGAGACGTCGGCGAAGAGGTCGACCAGCTCGTCCTTGTAGATCTCCGCTTATGACGCGGCATCGACATGACGTGCGAGCTTGTCCAACATTGACCGCGACATCCCGTCGAGGAGGAGCCGAACGCGCGCCTCGCCTTCACGTCAATTCATCCGAGGTCATCGTATCAAGGCGAATGCCAGGGGCGCGGTCACCGGAGCCGAAGGCCAACGGCACGAAGTGCCACCTCGATTTTTTCGTCCCGTTCTCGCCGACTTGCTCGATCGTCCAGAGCTCGACAGTGCCTGCGTGACCACGCCGTAGACGATCGATCCGATCGTGTGCCGCGTCGACGATGGTGGGATACAGGAAGAGCCTGCCGCAAATCGCTGCAGGTCGGTGTCAACGGCGAAGAAGAACTCCCGAGGCGTAACCCAGGTGCGCTGGAACGACGCCCCGATCTCGCGGAGAGTGAACTCATGGGCGGGATTGGCGAGGAATGGGAGGAGTACGACCTGACACCGGATGGCCGGGTCGAAGGTGAATGGTACCCGGGACGCTCCAATCGTCCGCCGCCCGCCAAGCGCGTGCTTACCTACCGCCTCAGCGAGACGATGCCGAACCTGGTGGTCCCACGATCAACGTACGTGAGGTTCGGCGACGTGAAGGAACCGCGCACGAAGGCTCTCCTTGAGAAGTTTGGTCCCGGGCCCGCCGGCGCGCGCCCGGTAAGCACTGAACTTCAAGAACCAGAGAACCACCATGGCGCTGGCGATATCAGCGACGTGCGCGCGCTCTCGTGCGCAGCTACCAACGGCCCTGCGATGATCAGGACCGCGTACACTCGACCGGGAACGAGATGCCATCCAAGAGACAACTCACTGCAACTCTGAGCAGAAGCGAGCTGCTGGCGCTGGCCGACAGCCACGAACTCGAGATCGAGGACCGACGGGTCAGGGATCAGCTCGTTGACGCCATCGCGGGATCACGCAAGGTCGTGCTCGCGGACGCGCTCGCCGAATTCTCACGCGACAGGCTCAAGGAGCTGTGCCGCGAGCTAAGGCTCGACGACTCCGGTCGCGAGAAATCGCAACTCTTAGAGCGGCTCACCGGGCAGGCCGCCAAAGAGCCCACTCCGAACGGCAAGAACGGTCGGAGCACGGACACGACCGCAAACGTCGAGACGATCGTTGTGGTCCCCGGCGAGAAGCTCACGCTCGCCAAGTTGGAGGGCTACCTTTGGTCCGCGGCCGACATTCTTCGCGGATCGATCGACTCCTCCGACTACAAAGGCTTTATCTTCGGGATGCTCTTCCTCAAGCGGCTCTCAGACCGTTTCGACGAGGAGTGCGAAGCGCTGGTCGCAGACGGTGCCGACCCCGAGGACAAGGACGAGCACCAGTTCTTCGTTCCGAAGCGAGCGCGGTGGTCGGAGGTCCAGCGAACAGCGGTCGGTGTTGGCGAGACGCTCAACAAGGCGTGCTCCGAACTAGAACGAGCGAACTCGTCGCTCGAAGGCGTTCTGGCGGGCATCGACTTCAACGATGAGCGAAAGCTCGGCGACGCGAGGAACCGTGACGTTGTTCTCGGCCGTCTCGTGCAGCACTTCTCGAAGGTGGATCTCAAGAACGCAAACCTCTCCGAGCCCGACATGCTCGGCCGCGCATACGAATACCTGATCGAGAAGTTCGCCGACGACGCGGGCAAGAAGGGTGGCGAGTTCTACACGCCCAAGAAGGTCGTCGAGTTGATCGTAGAGCTGCTCGCCCCGACGGAGAAGATGCGCATCTGCGATCCGACCTGCTGTTAGGGAGCAGTTCCCTTGATGGACCACGGGCAGTTTTAGG
>JAYVLW010001050.1:0-8120 GCA_043759315.1 Myxococcales bacterium | reverse complement strand
CGCTCGGCGCGGTACTTCCCCGCGACGAGGGTTCCCGGTTGCATACCCTCGAAGCGTATCACCGTCGCAGGCCGCCCCCTTGCCAGGGGCAGTGGCGCCCCGACTGGCCGGTGCGGCCACCCCCAAGCCCGGGGCGGCGCCACTCACCACGCGCTCTGCGCTCTCCACGGATCTCGTGACGTTGCGCGCGCGCGAGTTGGTATGGCCCATGCTGAGACCTGGGGGATGTCGAGATGGATCCCCACCCTCGTGCTCGTCCTCGGTCTCGGGATCACCGCGTCGGCCCACGCAGAGGGCCGCGTCGACTGGAGCCAGTACCTCGAGCCGCCGGGGGCGAAGCCGATGGCGGTCAGGACGACGACCACCGTCGCATCGGCCGATCCGGTCGCGCCGTCGCGCGGCAAGAAGGCGAAGGTCGCGACCAAGAAACCGAGCAAGCCAGCAAAGGCGAAGCGCAAGGCGCGAGGCAGCAAGCGTCGCTGACCACGCCAGGCGACACGGGCGCGTGTGCGTAGAACTACGTACCGTGCGACGACCACGTCGTGGTCGTCGCTGTTCCGTGCTAGTGCAGCGTGTGGCTCTGGTTGCTCCGCTGATCTGGATCGTCGACGACAGCCGCACGCAGGCCGAGTTCGCGGCGCGCGCTCTCGGCGAGAGCTATCGCTACGAGGTGTTCGGCGATGGTGCCTCCGTGATCGAGCGCCTGGTCGACGCGAAGGAGTCTCCCGCGCTCGTCCTGCTCGATTGGGTCATGCCGGGTCTCTCGGGCGACGAGGTGTGTCGCTATCTCCGCAGCGTTCCCCGTACGCGCGACCTTCCGATCGTGATCCTCACGGCATCGCGGACCGATAGCGGCGACATCGTGCGTGCCCTCGAGAGCGGCGCCAACGACTACCTGACCAAGCCGTTCGTCGCGGAGGAGCTGCGAGCTCGCGTGCAGGGGGTGTTGCGGACCGACGAGCTGAAGAAGACCGTCGAACGCGAGCGCAACCGTGTCACCGCGATGAACGGCCTGTCCGCCGCGCTGTTTCACGCACGAGGCGACGTCCAGAACATCCTCGACGCGATCACGACGTGGATCGTAGCAACGCTGGGCGATGGGTGTGCGGTCCTGCTGGCCCGCGACGGCTTCGCGCCCCGCACCAGCGCGAGGCACCGCACGGGCGGGCCGGCGCTGGCGCTGCTCGCGTCGCACGCGGATCCCGTGCCCCTGATCTCGAGCTTCGCGACCGTCGAAGATGCATATGCAGGGCACCCCGAGCTCGCGCCGTATGTCGCGGAGTGCGGGCTGCGCGGCATTACGATCCACCGACTCGAGATCCCAGGCCTCGCGGCGGGAGTTCTGGTCGTCACGCGCGATGGCGTCTCGGACCCGTTCGACGTGCGCGACACCGCGGCGATCGCGACCTGCCTCGAGTACTCCGCGCTCGCCCTCGAGGCTGCGCTTCGCTCCGAAACGGAGCGCGCGACCACACGGTTTCATGAGGAGATGCTCGGAATCGTCGGGCATGACCTGCGCAATCCGCTGTCGGCGCTGGGCCTCGGGATCGGTCTGCTTCGCGAGAACCCGACGGACCCGGCCAATGTCACCGTGCTGGGGCGACTCGAACGAACCACCCAGCGGATGACGATGATCGTCAACCAGCTCCTGGACGTCACCCGAGCGAAGCTCGGTAGCGGAATCCCCGTCGACCGTCGACCCATGCGAATGCGCGCGATGCTCGACTCGGTTCTCGAGGAGCTTCAGGTCGTGCACGCGCGCGCGCGGTTCAGCGTCGTCGGCACCGACGTCGAAGGGGTCTGGGACACCGATCGGCTCGAGCAGGTCGTCGCGAACCTCGCGAGCAACGCGGTCCAGTACGGTCGCGTCGGCGGACCCATCGTGTTCTCGATCGCGAGCGACGCCGTTACCGCGCACCTCGGCGTCCACAACGAGCTCGTGGATCTGCCGATCCCCGCGGGGCTCCTCGAGACGCTGTTCGATCCGTTCAAGCGCGGCCGGTCGACCGACGTTCGCGGCCTCGGCCTCGGGCTCTACATCGCGCACGAGATCATCCGCGCGCATGAAGGGACGATCTCGGTCGCCTCCACGGCGGCAGGGACGACCTTCAACGTATCGCTTCCGATCCACTGCCACGCGTGACGGTGGATCGAGCGCAGACGCATGGGATGCCCGGCCCGTGCGCGTGCGCGCACGCCGCGGCTTCCGACGACCATCGAGAATGATTGACGTTCGGCCTGGGCGCGCCCGTTGCAGCAACACCCTCCCATGTCGACTCGAGCCATCTGCCTCGCCACGCTGGCCATCGCTGCCTGCGCCACGCCCACCGATGACGGAACTGCCGATCGACGCCGTCGCCCCGACGCCGGGGTGCCCGCGATCGACGCCGGCGCGCCCGACAGCGGCAGTAGCTCGGGCTCCCTCGCGGGCAACGTGAGCTGCTATCGCGAGAACAACCCCGGCGCGACCTGCAGCGCCCCGCAGGCGTGCTGCTTCTCGAACTACAGCTCCGCGCACAACGGTGAATGCGCAACGTCCGCGTGCGCGTGGGGTACCATCCGGTGCGACGGTCCGGAGGACTGCGGCGGTGGTCAGCACTGCTGCGCGCACGCGATCGTCGACCCGGACCAGGGCAACCAGGGCTACATGCTTGCCTGCCAGGCCGCCGCGTGCGGTGCGCCTCCGCTCGACCACGAGCTCTGCCATCCGGGCGGAGCGTGCAGTAACGGCAAGACCTGCGTGACGGCGTACGGGAACGCCAACGACCTGCCGCGCACGCTCTACGTCTGCCGGTGATCGTCGATTCGTGCCATACCAGCTGCGATGTCGCTGCAGTGGTACCCGGGGCACATGACCAAGGCGCGGCGCGAGCTCGTCGCGCTGATGCCTTCGCAGGACGTGATGATCGAGGTCATCGACGGCCGGCTCCCCAAGGCGAGCTCGAATCCGTTGCTCGCCGAGATCCGCGGCAGCAAGCCGGTGATCAAGGTCCTGACCAAGAGCGACCTCGCCGATCCGGAGGTGACGCGCGCGTGGATCGCCTACCTGGAGGGCGAGCCAGGCGTGAAGGCGTTCGCCGCCACCACCGAGCGCCCTCAGGTGACGCGCAAGCGGATCGCGGAGCTGTGCCGAAACCTCGCGCGGCACCGCGGACCCGACAAGGCGGTGCGCGCGCTGATCGCGGGCGTGCCCAACGTCGGCAAGTCGACGCTCATCAACACGTTGATGAACCGCCAGGTCGCGAAGGTCGGCGACAAGCCCGCCGTGACGAAGGAGCAGCAGGCGGTCACGCTCACGAGCGGCATGGTGATCACCGATAGCCCCGGCCTGATGTGGCCGAAGATCGAGCACGAGCCGCGCGCGTTCCGCCTCGCATTCGCGGGCTCGATCCCCGACACGGCGATCGACTACCTGACGATCGGCATGTTCGGCGCCGAGTACCTCCTCGCGCGCTATCCGCACTTGATCGTCGCGCGCTACAAGCTCGGCGTCGCCCCCGCGAGTGCCGAGGCGCTGCTGACCGAGGTCGGCCGGCGCCGCGGTGGGTTGCGCAAGGGTGGCCTCGTGGATCTGCACAAGGCGGCAGAGCTGCTCGTGCACGAGTTCCGCGATGGCGCCCTCGGACCTGTCAGCCTCGAGGAGCCGCCGACCGACACGCGGCCGCTGCACGGCAGCGATGGGTCGTAGCTAGCGCATCGTGACGCCGGGCGGCAGCGGCTGGATCACGATCTCGACACGGCGATTGTTCGCGCGCCCCTCGGCGGTCGCGTTGTCGGCGACCGGGAGGCTCTTGCCGGCGCCGTGGGCGACGATCAGATCCGGCGGGTAGCCCTCCGACACGAGGTAGAGCCGCACCGCATCGGCGCGTCGCTGGGACAGATCGATGTTGTACGCGTCCTTGCCCTGCGAGTCCGTGTAGCCCTGAACGTCGAGGCGACGCTCCTTGGTGGCCATCAGCGCGGCGGTGACCTGCCCGAGGCGCGTGCGCGCTTCGGGGAGGAGCGTGGCCTTGTCGGAGGCGAACAGGACGCTGCCCGAGAGCGTGATCACCACACCGCGCGGTTCTTCTCTGACGGCGGCCCACTTCGCGAGCTCGAGCTGCATCGCCTTCGTGCGGCGATCGGACTCGGCGGCGCGCTGATCGGCCTCCGCGGCGTGCGTGTCTGCGGTCGCAGCTCGCTGCGCCGAACTGGCGGCGTTCTGCTCGGAGCTGGCGAGGTTGGACTTCGTGCGCTCGAGCTCCTCCTTCGTCTGCAGGTGGTTCGCGTCCTTGGCGGTCGCGAGGCGAGCCTCGGCGTCCACCTTGGTGTCGGCGTGGGCCGCGCGCGCGGCGAGGGCTTCGGCGAGCTCCGCCTTGCGCTCGGCGACATAGGCGAGATCGCGCTGGTCCGATGCGTTCGAGGAGAACGCGGCCTCGGCACGATTGAGGGAGACGCGCGCGATGTGGAGGTCCGCGGGCACGGCCTGGGCCGCGGGGCCCGCGCTGGCGTGCGCGTATGCGCGTCGCGCATCGAGCAACTCGCGGGATGGAGACGATGCGCACGCGGCAAAGCCGAGCGTGGCCAGCACGCCGGCGATCAAGATTCGGTTCGTCATAGGGGTTCTTTCGGACTACTTCGTCTGCTGTTTGAAGGTCTGGATGTCGGCGACGGCGGCCTCGGCGGCGAGCCGGGCCTTGTCGTCGTCGGCGAGTGCGATGGCGAGCTCGCCGTCCGCGGAGGCGCGCATCAACAGATTCGAGGCGGCCTTCATGTTGTCCTCGCCACCGGAGGCGATCAGCGTCTTCGCCTTCGCGGACTGCTCGTTCGCGAGCTGGAGGTAGAGCGCGGCCCGCGGGACATTCTCCGCGCCGGCCTGCTCGGCACCGCGGATCGAGGCCGCCGAGGACTCCATCTTCTCCGTTGGCGGGGCGGTGGTGGCGCACCCGCCCATCAGGGCGGCGCCGAGGAACAGGGCGAGCAGGGCTCGCGGGGTCGTGATTGCGATCGTCATGAGTCCGGGCACCTCTCAGAAGCCCGGACTCCGACGTTGCACGATGGAGCCCACATGCGAGCGCGAGCGATCTCGGTGCGTTGGCGCGCTACCGTCGCCGAGCTCGGGCGCCTGCGCTCGCATCGGTCGCCAGCCGTGCGGTCGCGGGGCGAAGTCGATGGCTGATCAGCGCGCACACGATCGCCCATGACAGGCCGAGCATCCAGCCACCGAGGACGTCCGTCGGGAAGTGAACGCCGAGGTAGATGCGCGTGAAGCCGATCAACAGCGTGAGCCCGGCAGCGGCGACGAGCACGAACACCTTGAGGCGGCGGTCCTCGAGGGTGATCGCGAGCAGGAGGCCGAGCGTGGGATAGATCGCGGAAGCGATCAGGGAGTGGCCGCTGGGAAACGACAGGTCCGTCTCCGTCGCGAGCGCGCTCACGATCGTGGGGCGTGCGCGCCCGAACGCGGTCTTCAGCACGACGAGCGTGATCGTCGCCCCGACGGCGCATGCGACGAGCAGCACGGCCTCCCGCAGGCGCTTCACGAGGACGAGGAAGATCGCCGCGAGCGCCACGATCAGCGTCACCACGGCGACCGAGCCGAGGGCCGAGAGATTGAGGACGGTGGACTTGAGCCACGTCGGGCCGACCGGCTCGCCATCAGCGTCGCGGAAGGCGCGCAGGATGGCCTGATCGACCGCGGTGGTCTCGTCCTCGAGGACCTCACTTGCGAGCACGGCGAATGCTCCCTGGAGGAACACCGCCGCGGCGATCGCGAGCAACACGCCGCGCCTCTCGCGTAGCCAGGACATCATTCTTCGTCGCAGACCGTAGCATCTTCGCCCGGGCCGCCGCGGCCTCGACCGGTCTCGGGGCGGCCACGCTGTTACGAGGGCGTTGCATCGGAGTGGCCACCGCGGCGTATGATCGGCCGCATGAGGGCGTTCTCGCTGGTGCTGTTGACGGCGTGTGGCTCGTCGACCTCGTCGCCGCCGGCAGACGTCGGCCCGGGCTCCGATGCGGCGATCGACGGTCCGGTCGCGACGACCGCGCGCGATCGGCTGCTCCAGACGTACCTCGGGTGGCTGACCGCGCATCCGGGGCCGACGACCAACGGCCTCGATGGCGCATCCCTCACCGGCGTGTGCCAGCTGTGGACGAAGCTCCAGCCATCGGCGCGGGCCGTGTTCCTGACGCTGACCGCGCGTCTCGAGCGATCGCACCTCCGCCGCGACGACAGCTCCATGCTCGACCACGTCACGAAGCTGTACTGGCTGACCGGCGGTGGCGGTGCGACGATGACGGATCCCGGGATGTGCGGCGGCAGCGGCAACCGGATGATCATGCAGGTCGACACCACGCTCCACACCGATCTCCACACCGCGTTCACGTCGCAGGGCGGGCCGGCTGCGGCGCGCACAATCGGCGACGCGATCACGGCCAGCTTCTGGCGGGACTCGCACGATCTCGGCGGCACCCATGCACCCTTCGACGAGAGCGACGAGACGGAGGGCGGAGCGCCGCGGGGGCAGGTCCAGTACTTCGCCGATCCGGGCTCCGCGGTCGCGATGGCGCCGCTGGGGCGTCCGGATTTGATGACGCTCGTCGATCCCTACGCGTTCGAGATGGATCAGGACTACGACTGCACGCACAACTCGAATCCGCTGTGCAGCTACACGCTCTACGGTCCGCTGTGCGCCGTGAAGCCGAATCTGCCGGGTGTCGAGATCTTCGGGAATACCTATGGCGCGGTCGACCTCGCCTGGAAACCGACGGGCTGTTAGCTCACAGTACGTCGTGACCTCAACACCGATCGGATCGATCGCTTCCCTCAACGCATCGCTGACCGTCGCGGTGTTCGACGCTCGGTCCGCCACCGATTGGGTGCCGACCAAGCCCGCCGCGACCAAGGCGCAGTTCACCGGTCACCCGGCCGAGATCATGCGCGGGCTCGCGAAGGGCGAGGAGCTGACGGCCGTCGATGTCGGCGCGAGCAGCGGCTTCGCGTTCGAGCTGGAGGGCAAGTCCGGGAAGCTCGACGCGCACCGGCTCGCCGACGGGACGCTGGTGCTCGTCGCGCCGCCGCGCGCGTGGTGGCAAGCCGCGGAGGCAGATGCGCTGTTCGACGAGCTGCTCGCCCAGGGCGGCGTCGATGCGGCAACCGAGCTCGGAGAGCTCGAGCTGGCGTCGGGGAAGCTCGCGGTGGTCTACCTGTGGCTCAAGAAGGTCGGGGCGGCGCGCGATCTCGCCGCCACGGTGCCGAGCGGTGGCTCCGTGGAGTTTGGCGACGGCTATGGTGATGGCAACGGCGGCTTGATCATCGACCTTCCGCCGGGTCGATATCGGCTGCTCCGGAACGAGATCGCGGCCCCATGGGACGCGGACCTCGCCCTGGTCGCGATGTACCTCGCGCCCACCTGACGCCGGTGTGCGGATCCGCCGTGGTGGGCGAGGATCTCGTAGCGACCGTGCGCCGCTGACACGATCGCCCGGATGGCGGCGACCTCAGGGCTCCTGGGGGTGGCACGCGTCGCGCAGAGGTGACGGGGCGTGCTGTCCCAGCTGCGCATCGAGATCGCCCCGAAGACGATCTTCCTCATCCTCGGCGCGGTCGCCGGGGTGTGGTTTCTCGGGCAACTGACGACGGTCCTCGAGGTCGTGACGGTCGCGCTGGTGCTGGTGGGCACGTTCGATCCTCTCGTGGCCTGGCTCGAACGGCGCCGGATCAAGCGCGGCCGCGCGCTCGTCATCGTGTTCCTGGTAGCCACACTCGCGCTGACGGGCGTGATCCTCCTGATGGTTCCTCCGCTCGTCGCGCAGTTCGTTCACCTGATCGAAGATGCGCCCAAGGGCCGCGAGCGGGTCGTCCACGCGCTGGCCGGCTATGGCTGGGCGAAGCCGTTGGTCGCGGCGATCAAGGACCTGCCTCTGGACAAGATGAGCCTTCGGGCGGGCGCGATGATGCTCGACTACTCGACAAAGCTGTTCATGGCGGTCGGCTACGGCATCTCCACGCTGTTCCTCGCCATCTACCTGCTCGCGGATCCGGTGCGATCGAAGGGGCTGCTCTACGCGATCACGCCGCGCCAGCATCACCTCAAGCTCGCGAAGATCCTGCTGGAGCTGAAGGTGATCGTCGGCGG
>JAYVLW010001049.1:0-5917 GCA_043759315.1 Myxococcales bacterium | reverse complement strand
GGCGACAAGTCCAAGGTCGAGCTGACCTCCGACATCTGGTTCTTTCGCCTCCTCCACACGCGGGGAGAGAGCGCGCTCGCCGATCGCTTCATCGACATGCTGGTGATCGGTCTCCACGGCATCCAGGCCGATAATGGCGCCGCGATCGTCAACTTCTGGCCCGTCCGGATCTCCGGCCTCGCACTCGGCACCGACGCGCTGCTCCTCGACGCGGCGTGGGGACTCGGTGGCACCGGCACGATCAGCTCGGAGACCAGCGGCCCCGGCGTGAACGACATGACCACGATCGACACCACCGGCCTTCCCGATATCACCGCCGGCCTCGCGCACGTGGCGCTTCACAGCGGCGATGTCTATCGCTCGCTCTCGGCGGCCTACGACCGCACCGCCGATACGAACGTCCTCGCCGATGTGATCCTCGAGGATCGCTTCACGCTGTCCGCGCAGCGCACCGAGCCGGTGTGGCTCGTCCGTGGCGCCGCGTTCGTCTCGCGCGCGAAGTACTTCCTCGACGAGGCCACCCGTGCCGAAGAGCGGGTGCTCGGCTTCGCGTTCACCGGCAGCTACAGGCTGCCGCGCGCACTCGATCTCGGCGTCACGCTGGAGGGTGTGTTCGGGCTCAACGCGCGCGATCCAGAGCTCGACGGCCACGCCCTGCCCCGCGGGCTGCGCGCGTTCGTCACGCTCGGTACGACGAAGACGCTGTGGTCGTACTGATCAGCGTGCGCCGGCGGCGTGCACCACGGCGAGCTCGTCGGCGTCGAGGTCGAACCGCTCGGCCGCGAGGTCCTCGCGCATGTGGACGGGATCCTTCGTCCCGGTGAGCGGCAGCATCCCCAGCTGCTGCGCGAACCGGAACACGACCTGCGCCGGTGTCACGCCGTGCGCCTTCGCGATCCCCGCGACCTTCGCGCTCGCCGTGACGTGGCGGTTCGCGGTCAGCAGAGAGAACGCCTGATACACGATGTGGTGCTCGTCGCACACGTCGCGCACCGTGCGATCCCAACCGCGCTCTGCGTAGCAGCGGTTCTGGACGAACGAGACGGGCACGTTCGCCATCGCGACGACCTCGGCGACTTGCTTGGCGCTGCAGTTGCTCACGCCGAGCAACTTCACGCGCCCCGCTTGCGCGATGCCCTCCATCGCGCGCCACACCTCGCGATCCTCCTCCGCCAGCCCGTCGCGCGACGACGGTCCATGCAGGATCAGCGAATCCATCTGCTCGACCTCGAAGTGGGCGAGCGAGCTCGCGAACGATTGCTCGACCTGCGTGCGGATCGGCGCGGCAGCGTCGTACGGCAGCCGGTGATCCTGGCCATCGCGATGCGTGAACTTCGTCTGCAAGAACAGCTCGTCGCGGCGAACCATGCCTTCGCGGAGCTTCGCCGCCACGCCCCGGCCCACCGCCTCCTCGTGGTAGTGCTTGCGCTGGTTTGCGGTGTCGATGCCGCGGAACCCAGCGTCGAGGGCGTCGACGACGAGACCCTCGGTGGCGTCCTCCTTCCAGGCCGTGCCATAGAGCAGCGACGGCACCCGGACTCCGCGCACGTGGATCGTCATGCAGCGCATCCTACCTCTGCTAGGATCGATCACATGAAGTGGCTGCTGATCGTCGTTGCCGTGGGCGCGTGTCATGGGGCACCGCGCGAGACCACGCCGACGAACGTCGATGCACGCAAGCCAGAGGCGGAGCGCAAGGGCCGCGTCGTCGTCACCGATACCGACGTGAAGATCCTCCCGCCGATCCAGTTCGATGGCCTCACCGCGACCGTCGAGCTCGACGGACTACCGACCCTCGATGCCGTCGCCTCCACGCTCGATGGCAATCCGAGCATCCTGCTCGTCGAGGTCCAGGCGTTCGGTGCCGATGGCGATCCGCAGTACCAGCAAGTGATCGGAGAGCAGCGCGCGAAGGGCATCGTGGATTACCTCGTGAAGAAGGGGGTCGCGCCCGGGCGGCTGCGCTACCAGGGCATCGCGAAGCCCGCGCCGGGACAGAGCAATCAGCCGATCTTCCTGATCGTGCAACGTGCCCGGTAAGCCCCTGTCTTTGTAGGGTGCAACTCGCCGCTTCGTTGACCGGGACGCGCCTCGTGGCCGCGGCCGTCGCTTGCTCCGCTGCCTTCGGGCTCTATCGCGCGTGGCCCGCCCCCGAGCCCGACCCGGTGCGCGCTCCCGCGCCACCCACGTACTCGTACGTGCCGCTGCTCGGCGACCCGACGCGCTCGATCGAGGACTCGCAGGCACAACACGGCGCCGGATGCGCGCCGTTCATCGCGCCGCTGCTCGCGCATCCGAACTGGTCGTTGCAGATCGCCGATGGCACCACGGGCTGTACGGGCGACTGGATCCGCAACACGTACGAGGTCCGCGCCGATGGGTCGGTGCGGTGGATCGCCGAGACCATGCCCGCGCGCGAGCTGCACCTGACCGCGCCGGAGATGGCACTCCTCACCCGCGTCGACGACTTCCCATGCGGCCGCACCGACCCCGTGGGGTACTCGTTCGGCTGGATGCACATCGCGCCCGGCGGAGATCCCAGGGGCCGCGGGGCCGCCGAGGTGCCCGCGTCCTCGCTCGCGGGCACGATGATCGAGGCCGTCATGGCGGGTGCGATCGATCGCTACCGCGCGGCTCGCCTCGCCCAGATCGGACCGTTCGAGGTGCACCTCACCACCAAGATCGGCCGCACCCGGTACAGCATCGACCTCGACGCGACGGGCCACCTGGTGTTCCACCGTGGCAAGCACGAGATGACCGTACGGATCCTCGAGCCCTCCGAGCGCGTGGAGCTGTTCGACTTCCTCGGGACGCGGATCGGTGCTCGGCGCGACCCGGAGCTGGATCCGGTGGTGGGCGGGGTCCTCGTCGCCGCCGGGGTCAGGCTCCCGATCGCCCTGAACCGGTGGGAAGATCCGCAGTTCGGCGTCCTCTGGGCCACGCTCGCCGACGCCAGCGAGTTGGAGTCTCGGCGGTAACGCTGTAACGTCGGGGCGTGATCGAGGAACGCCTTACCCGCCTTGCCGCGCTCCGTGGTGACGCCGCCAAGGGTCTTCCCATCTCGGCGTGGCAGACGAACCTGGATGACCTGGACCGAGATCTCCTGCTGCGCGCCGCGATCGAGGTCGTTCGCACGCTGATGATCCCCGAGTGGGAGAGCAAGCGGACGGAGGACCGCCGGCCGCAACAAGCGCTCGAGGCCGCCGAGGCCTGGCTCGCCACGAAGTCCGCGGAGGCCGTCGCGAACGCGAAGACGATCGCCAAGGAATGCACCGCCGCGCGCAACGAGACGTTCGGAACCGACCACCGCATCCCCGAGGCCGCGCGCGCCTGTGCCTGGGCGGTGGGTGCGAAGGACAACACGAACGTGTACGAGGCGCTGCAGGCGATCGAGGAGGATCTGCTCGCGCGGATCGCGCTCGTCGCCGAGTATCACCGCGTTCCCGAGGTCCGAAAATCGATCCTCGCGGCCCTGCGCAAGGTGCTCGTGCCCGTGCAGACCGCTGCGCCGACCAATACGGGGCCTGTTCCTTATGCGGCGAGCGGTCACTTCGAGGTCGGGCAGCAGCTCACGCACCCGAAGTTCGGCAACCTCGTCGTGACGGCGAGCGTGGACAAGACGATCGACGTGCAGCTCGAAGACGGCACCACGAAGCGACTCGCACAGAAACCGAAGTGACCGCGGTCCGCCGGCGGTCAGGCGCGCGGCAGCATCACGCGGAACGTGGAGCCCTCGCCGGGCACGCTGTCGCAATCGACGTGGCCCTGGTGCGCCTCGACGATCTGTCGCGCGATGAACAAGCCGAGCCCGAGGCCACCGTAGTGCGCCGGCACGGCGCGCTCGAACTTGCCCCAGATCCGCTTCACGTCCTCGCTCGCGACACCGATGCCCTGATCGTGGACCTCCAGCCGCACCAGCGCCCCGTCCTCGCCGGCCGCGATGCGCACCGGTCGACCACGTCCGTACTTGAGCGCGTTGAGCAGGAGGTTCGTGACCACCTGATCGATGCGCAGGCGATCCCAGCGGCCGCGGATCGACGGCACCTCGATCACCATCTCCGAACCAGCCTGCTCGGCGCGCGAGCGCAGGCGGGTCGAGACGTCGTGCACGAGCTCGGAGAGATCCACCTCGTCGAGGTCGAGCGCGAGCTGGCCCTTCGCTTGCTGCGCATCGAGCAGCGCATCGATCAGCGAGCTCAGCCGGTTCATCTCGTGAAACGCAGCATCCGCCATCACGCGTAGCTGAGCACGCGGTGCACCGCGTTCGAGCTGGCGGTTGAGCTGCTGGAGCTGGAGGCTGACGTTCGTGACCGGCGCGCGGAGCTCGTGCGACGCGACCATCAGGAAGTCATCGCGGAGCTGGAGCGCGCGCTGCGTGGCGATCAGCAGCTCCTCTCGCTCGCTCTCGAAGCGCTTTCGATCGGTGATGTCACGGATGATGCTGAACAAGCAGCGGCGACCCGGCATCAGGTCGCCGCGCGAGCTCACCTCGACCGGGAAGGTCGAGCCATCGCGGCGGCGGTGCACCGTCTCGAACAGGAGCCCTGCGAGGTTCGCGACCCGCATCTGCTGTGCGACACCCGGCGTGGACTCGACCCGCAGCTCGAAGATGGTGAGGGCCAGCAGCTCGCCGCGCGGGTAGCCGTAGGCCACCTCCGCCGCGGCGTTGGCATCGAGGATCCGGCCGTCGTCCGCATCGAGCACGAGGATGATGTCGCGGGCGTGCTCGAACAAATAGCTCGTGATTTCAGGGTCGTGGTGCACGTCGTGGACGGCCTACTGTAACTCACCTTTCTGGCGGCGCAGATCGGTCGAACCGGCGGGCATGGCGTTTCCGATCACGTGCCGCTCCTGCAGACACGACAACGACCCGTGGCGCAAACATTGCGGGGGCTGCGGTAGCGGTCTGCCCGGCGCGTGCGCGAGCTGCGGCGCGGTCAACGGCCCCGCCGACAAGTTCTGCGGCGGCTGTGCGAAGCGCCTCCGTCGCGTCAAGCGCGCGAAGGAGACCAACGAGGGCACGATGCCGATCGACGTCACCGACCTCGTGCCGTGATGACAGCGTGATGTCGGTGCTGCGCGCCAGGCGCTCGCGTTGCTCGTGCTGCTGGGCGTCTCCCGTAACTCGGCATACACATCGTCGGCGGGTAGCTCGCCGATTCCCGTAATCGACGTTTCACAACAGGCTCGTGTGGACCTAGCTGTCCCTTGCGACCGACACGCACGTGCGTGCGACGGTGCGTCGAGTGACCGAGCGCGAGAAGAGCATCACCGTCGGGAGATACCAGCTACACCGCAAGATCGCGCGCGGCGGCATGGCGACGATCCACATCGCGCATCTCGTCGGTGATGTCGGCTTCTCCCGCATCGTCGCGGCGAAGCGCATGCACCCCGAGCTCGCGCAGGATCGCGAGTTCGTCGCGATGTTTCTCGACGAGGCGCGCGTTGCCTCCAAGGTCCACCACCGCAACGTCGTGCCGGTGCTCGACGTGGTGACCATGAGCGACGAGGTCATCCTCGTTCAGGACTACGTCCACGGCGTACCGCTGTCATGGCTGCAGAAGACCGCGTTCGAAGCGGGCACCCGGATCCCCGTCGCGATCGCGGTCTCGATCGCGTGTCAGGTGCTCGCCGGTCTCCACGCCGCGCACGAGACCACGGACGAGCTCGGAACCCCGCTGCAGATCGTGCATCGCGATGTATCGCCGCAGAACGTGATGATCGCGACCGACGGCACGGCGCGTCTCCTCGACTTCGGCGTCGCGAAGGCCGCCATGGCCGCGCACGTCACGCGGGCGGGCATCTTCAAGGGCAAGATCGCCTACGCGGCCCCCGAGCAGATCCGCGGCAAGGCCACGCGGCAGAGCGACCTCTACGCCGCAGCCGTGATCCTGTGGGAGCTGCTCGTGGGTCAGCG
>JAYVLW010001048.1:0-10754 GCA_043759315.1 Myxococcales bacterium | reverse complement strand
GCCATGGCCGACCTGGCGGTGCTCCTCGACAAGGAAGGTGCGAAGGCCGAGGGCCTGGAGGCCAGCCGCAAGGTCGTGATCAGCGCCCCCGCGTACGCGCACGGTCATCGCATCCACGGAAAGCTCGCGCGCGCGGCGGGCGCCGACGCCGAGGCCCTCGCCGCGTTCGAGCGCGCGTATGCCCTCGATCCACGCGATCCCGCGAACGAGTACAACCTGGCGCTCGGCCTGCTGTCCATGCATCGGCGCGCCGAGGCCTACGGACACCTCGTCGCGTGCTCGCTCGATCCGGTCTACGGACAGGCGTGCCGCGGCACGCTCGCCAAGTAAACCAGGAGTATGCTGGCGGCTCTGCGGCCGCGCCTGCGACACCTGCTGATCGAGTGCGGAGGCCTCGTCGGGATCGCGACGTTCGTGTTCTACGCGTGGCTGGCGCCCACCCACATCGTGGACGGAGACAACGCCGAGTTCTCGACGCTCGCCCACGTCGGCGGGATCGCCCATCCTCCGGGCTATCCGCTGTACGTCCTGTGGCTGCGCGCGACGTCCTGGCTGCCGGCCGCGAGCCCCGCCCACGCGGCGGCGCTCGCCACCGCGATCCTCGGCAGCCTGTCGATCGTCGTGTTGCACGCGGCGTGTCGCGCGTGGGGGGCGCGCCCGATCGCCGCGACGCTGACGGTCGCGGTGTTCGCCGCGGGCTCCGAGGTGCTCCGGCTGAACACCGAGGCCGAGGTGTTCGCGCTGAACAACCTGGTCGCGGCGACCGTGCTGTGGCTCGCCGCGCGGCGCGGCCCCGCGACCGGTGCGTGGCGTGTGGGCTGGCTCGCGCTGGTCGCCGGCCTCGGCATGGCGAACCAGCTGACGTGCGTGCTGATCGCTCCGATCGGCGTCCTCGGGATCGTGCGCGGCCTGCGCGAGACGCAGCGGTCGAGGCTGCTCGGAGGTGCGATCGGGATCGGCGCGTTCGCGATCGGCCTGTCTCCGTATCTCTACCTGTTCCTCGCCGCCGACACGGCCGCATCGTGGGGCCACATCGATTCCCTGCAGGGCCTCCTCGATCACTTCCTGCGTCGCGACTATGGCGGTCCCGGCGCCTTCTCGGTGCGCGCGACCGCCGTTCCCCTCGTCGACAACCTCGCCGCGTGGGTCGCCACGCTCGGCTGTGGATGGGTGTGGCTTCCCGCCGCGGCCGGGCTCGCCGCGCTCGGCGTGCGGATCGCGCGTCCCGGCGATCGGGAGACGCGCTGGGCGTGGGGGCTGCTCGCCCTGAGCTTCGTGCTCGCGGGGCCGCTCTTGGTCGCGCGCTTCGACACCAGGCTCTCTGTCCTCGGGCTGTACGCGGTGCGCCGGTTCCACGTTCTCTCGGCGGTCATCCTCGCGGTGCCGATCGCGATCGCGTTCGACGAGGTCGGCCGGCGACTGCAGGCCCGGTGGGCGACGCGGCTCCTGCAGTCGGCGATCGCCGGCACGATGATCGCGATCGTCGTGTTCCTGACGATCGCCGGTGCCTCGCTGCCGCGGATCGGTCGCATCTACTCGCCGGCGGTGGAGCTCGGCGTTCGCAACACGCTCCGGTCACTGCCGATCGGCGCCGTGTGGATCGAGTCGCAGGGCATGCTGCACTACGGCGCGGCCTACGTGCAGCTTGCGCGCGGAGAGCGGCGCGACATCGCGGTGGTGACGTGGACGCTCGTGCCGCTCGCCTGGTACCGGACGCACTGCGCGCGCCAGGGCATCGTGATCGACATCGACAGCACGGGTGATCCCGCCGTGGTGCTCGCCGAGAAGGTGATGGCGAGCGGGCGGGCCCTGTTCGTCGATGCGAAGCAGGTCGCGATCCTGAAGGCGCTGCCGAGCTACCCGTTCGGCCTCGGCTGGCGCGTCCTCCCCCGGGGAAGCAAGCCACCCACCCTCGACGAGATCCTCGAGCTCAACAAGACGGCGTTCGAGCACTTCGACCTCGCCTACCGGTTTCCCGGGACCGAGGACGAGTTCGCCGCCGCGATCCACGCGCTCTACGCGACCACGTGGCGCACGATCGGCCAGGGCTTCGCGGCAGCTGGCAGGCACGATGCCGCGGAGGCCGCGCTGGACTTCGCGAAGCAGATCGGGCCACAGCCCTGATCAGCGCGGCGCGAGCTCGCGTGCGAGCTCGGCGGCATCGTGCGCCTCGCGTGCGCGCCCGGTGTCGGCGAGCGCCTTCGCGAGGATCGCCCAGGTCGCGGCGTACTTGTCGTGGATACCGACCGGGTGGCCGTCGTCGGGACCGGGGTGCGGATAGTCGAGATCGAAGGCAGCGTAGAGCTCCTTGTTGAGCGCCACGATCTCGTCGAGTGACAGCTGCGTCGCGCCGTGCGGCAGCACGCGAAACACGATGCCGTGCGGATACGTCGTGTAGCTCTGCAGCACGTTGCCCAGCGCGAGATCGACGAACAGCGGTCGCCCGGTCGCCAGCACCGCCTCCGCGACCGTGAGGCTGAGCGGCGCATCGCCACCGGCGCTCGCATCGAACGTCACCCCGCGCGCCGCGAGCCGGTCGCGGTACCACCGCAGCGGCACCATCCGCCACGCCACGAGCACCACGTCCGGGCGCACGCCGAGCACGCTCTGTGCGTAGTCGGCCGCGGAGCGCAGATCGGTGCGCGAGATCACCACCGCGTTCGGCGGCAGCGAGCGCAGCAGGTTGAGCGTGCCGGCCTCGACGGCGCGCGACGCGATCGCGCGGTGCTGCGGCAGCGCCACGCCCGCGAGGGCCACGAACAGCGCCGTCGCCATCGCCGCTCCGAGAGCGTCCGGAACCTGGCGGTCGACCGCCGCGAGCACGCGCTCGAGCCCGAGCGCCACCGGCACCGCGAGCAGCAGCAGCGGCACGAGGTAGAAGCGTTGGCACACCAGGAGCCCGAGCCCTTCGGGCGCGATGTTGAACCGCGCGACGAGGATCGGCCCCGCGACGAGCCAGCTCACCGCGAGCAGCTGCCATCCGCGGCGCGGCTCCCCGCCGTCCGGCGCACGCACGCAGTGAAGCCCGAGCACGCCCACGCCGAGCAAGCCCGGCAGCCACAACCACCCACGGCCGAGCGTGCGCACGAACGCCCCCAGGTTCGCCACCACGTCGATCGTCGTACCCGGTTCTGCCGCGAACGCGAACGGTCCGCCGTAGTCGCGCCGCGTGATGAACGCGATCATGTCGCCCAGCGAGCCCGCCTGCCCCCACGAGATCGGTGTCGAGGGCGCGACGAGCAGATAGGCGTACGGCGCGAGCCCCGCGAGCAACGCCGCCACCGCGAGTGCGATCGCTCGCGGCGCCGCCGCTGCCTCGCGGACGCCCCGCACCACGCCGAGGATGCCGACCGGGGCGATCAGGGCGCACGTCAGGTGATTGCAGAGACCGAGCCCGGCGACCAGCGCGAGGAGCACCGCCCGCGCCGTGCCGCGCACCGGGCCGCGCTCCGCCGCGAGCCACAACACGAGCGCGAGCACGAGGTTGTTCATCGCGAACACCTCCGCTTCGGTGTGCAGTCGGAGGACCACCGGCGCGGCCGCGAACATCGCGGTGGCCAGCGACGCCGCGAGCGGCCGTGCGCCCCACGCACGACACGCCGCGTGCAGCACCGCGCATGCCGCCACGCCGAGGAGCGCCGTCGCGAGCCCGGCGGTGTGCGCCGCCGACGCCCCGGGTAGCCATGCCCACACGCGCAGCCACAGCACGTACAGCGGATAGCCCGAGGGGTGCGCCGCACCGCCGAGCACCGAGAGCGTCGAGAACTCCGCGTTCTCACCGTCGACGATGTAGGTCGGCGTCAGCGCGGCGTAGACGCCCGCGATCACGAGGATCACCAGCCCGCCGCGCTCGAACGCGAGCTTTCGGAGTTTGTCTCGCAGGCCGCCTGATGATACCGGGCGGCGTGCCATAGTCCATGCGTGGGAAAGATCCTGGTCGTCGACGACGAGCAATCGTTGCGCGAGTTCCTGTCGATCTGCTTGAAGCGCTCGGGCCACGACGTGATGGCCGCGAAGAGCGGCGCCGAGGCGCTCGAGAAGCTCGCCGCGAACCCGTTCGACGTCATCGTCACGGACCTGCGCATGCCCGGCGATCTCGATGGCATCGCTCTCCTCACGCAGATCCGCTCCGGCACCGCGAGGTCCGCCGCTTCCATCCCCCCCGAGGTCATCCTCGTCACCGCCTACGCGACGAAGGAGACCGCGCTGGCCGCGATGAAGCAGGGAGCGTACGACTACCTGACCAAGCCGTTCCAGGTCGACGAGATCAACGCCGTCATCGATCGCGCCCTCGAGAAGCGCGCGCTGGTCGAGGCCAACCTCGCGCTCCGAGACAAGGTCGCGGGGCGCTGGCGGCTCGCGAACCTGATCGGCAAGAGCCGGCCGATGCAGAAGATGTTCGAGTTGATCGGCAAGCTCCACTCCGCGCGCACGAGCGTCCTCATCACGGGCGAGAGCGGCACCGGCAAGGAGCTGGTCGCGCGCGCGCTCCACACCGAGGGAACGCGCGCGAAGGCACCGTTCGTGGCGGTGAACTGCGGCGCGATCCCCGACGAGCTCATGGAGTCCGAGCTGTTCGGCCACAAGCGGGGAGCGTTCACCGGCGCCGTCCACGACAAGCTCGGCCTGTTCCAGGAGGCCGACGGCGGCACGCTGTTCCTCGACGAGATCGGCGAGCTCGGGCTCGGTCTACAAGTCAAGCTCCTGCGCGTTCTCCAGGAGCGCAAGGTCAAGGCGGTCGGCTCCACCGAGGAGGTCGAGGTCGACGTTCGTGTGGTGTGCGCGACAAACCGTGATCTCGAGGCCGAGGTCGCGCGCGGTGGGTTCCGCGCGGACCTCTACTACCGCCTCAACGTGATCCAGGTGTGGATCCCGCCGCTGCGCCATCGCCGCGAGGACATCCCCCTTCTCGCCGACCACTTCCTCCGCCAGTTCGCCGCCGAGCACGGCAAGAGCGTGCACCTCGGCCCCGATGGCATGCGCGCGCTCGAGAGCTACGACTTCCCCGGCAACGTTCGCGAGCTGCAGAACATCATCGAACGCGCGGTCACCCTCTCGTCGGGTCCGACGCTCACCGCCGAGGACCTCCCCGCGAAGCAGGCACGCGCGGCCCCGGACGTGCCCCAGGACCTTCCACCCGAGGGTGTGGACCTCGATCGCCTCCTCAGCGACTACGAGCGCATGTGGGTGACCCGCGCACTCGAGAAGACCGACGGGGTTCGCAAGCGTGCGGCCGCGCTCCTGGGGATCAGCTTCCGCTCGATGCGGTATCGGCTGGACAAGCTCGGGCTCGGTGGGGACAAGCCCGAGCCCGACGACGATCCCGTGGAACCGAGCTGACATCGAACCACATATGGAAGCGCGCTAATTGACCCGGGGGGTGCCGTGAAATGTCACCGCCCCTCCGTTGGCCACCAAGGGTCATGCAGTTGCAGCCGAAACTTCGTGGCACGCGCGTTGCTCTAGTAGGCTGGCACCACTCGTTACCCTGGAGAACCATGATCAAGAAGCTAGAGCAGCGCGGTTTCACACTCATCGAGCTGATGATCGTCGTCGCGATCATCGGCATCCTCGCGGCCGTCGCCATTCCGGCCTTCATGGACTACATGAAGAAGTCGAAGAAGACCGAGGCGAGCCTCCAGCTCAACAAGATCGGCAAGAACTCGAAGGTGCTCTACAACACGAACGCCCAGTACTCGCAGCTCGACGGTGCGGCTCTCCCGGGCGCCTGGGCAGCCGGTACGTCGTGCAAGGTGACCACCCCGGAGACCGCGGGGTTCGCCGCCGACTCGGGCTGGGCCGCTCTCGACTTCCAGGTCGACGAGCCGAACCTGTTCCAGTACCAGTACAAGTTCCAGTCGCTCACGGACGCCACCGCGACCGCCGAAGGCGACCTCGACTGCGATAGCACCTCGATCACCTATACGCTGACGCTGACGGCGCCGGGTGGTAACGCGGCAGCCTCGATCACCGAGCCCCCGCCGAACTCGGACTGATCGACCTCGCGTCGAACGTCCAAGGCCGCCCGAGGGCGGCCTTGCTCGTTCCGGATCACTTCGGAGATAGCTCGTCGATCATCGCCTGCGCGAACGCGAGCTCCTCGCCGCGATGCTCCGCCGCGAGGCCCTCGCCGATGATCCGCCAGGTCCGCGCGTAGAACACGTGGAACTCGGCGGCGAGCTGATCATCTGGACCCGGGAACTCGTAGCCGAACTGGTACTCGGCATAGAGCTGCTTGTTGATCGCGAACACCTCCATGATCGAGGGCCGCGGCGTCCCCCTCGGCAGCACGCGGAACAGCAGGCCGTACGGATAGGTCGGCAAGCTGGCCGCGATGTTCGCCTGGAACGGATCGATGAACACCGGGCGCCCGGTCGCGAGCGCCTGCTCCGCGACCTTCACGCTCAGCTTGTCCTCGCTGCCCTTCGGGATGTTCATGATCTCGATGCCGGTGCGCTGGCGGACCTTCTCGCGCGCCGACGACAGGCCGAGCTGGATCGTCGTGATCGCCGCGACGTCCTGCCGCTCGCCGAGCGCGCCCTGCAGGTAGCCTGTCCCGAAGTGGAACACGTCGCCGGCGCCGATGATGATCGCGTTCGGTGGCACGCTGTGGAGCTGGTTGCGGATGCCCTGCTCGATCGCCGCGGAGTGCATCCGCGCCACGTACGGCAGCGATGGCAGCGCGAGCCCGAGGAAGCCGATCACCGCGAGCAACGCGTGGGCGCTGTTCCCGGCATGCAGCCGCTCGGGGATCCGCGCCGCGTAGTGCGCCGCCAGACGATCGAGCCCGACAGCGACGGGCACTGCGAGCAGTGTGACGGAGAGCAGGTGGAAGCGCTGGATGATGTAGATCGCGCTGCCGATCGGCGGGATGTTGAACCGCAGCACGAGCAGCGGCCCGGCGAGGAGCCACGCCGTGGCGAGGAGCGCCCACGCGAGGCGCGGCTCCGTCCGATCGCGCTTCACCGACAGGTAGCCGAGCGCGCCGACGCCGATCAGCGCCGGCAGGTAGAGATACGCGCGACCGAGGCTCCCGGCGAGGGCGAGCACGTTGTCGATCACGGAGGTCTCGCGCGCGACCGGCGAGAACGCCCCGGGACCACCGTAGTCCTCGCGCAGGACGTGCCGCACGAGCGCGGCGAGGTCGTCGATCCGCTTCCACGACACCCAGCTGTCGGGGGCCACGAACAGGTAGAGATACGGCGTCAGGCCTGCTGCCAGCCCCGTCACCGCGAGCCCGAGCGAGACCACGATCGAACCGGCTGCTTCCTTGTGGCCGCGCCACACCCCGTACAGACCGATCGGCGCCACCAGCACGCAGGTCAGGTGGTTCGCCACCCCGAGCCCCGCCGCGAGCCCCAGCACCGCGATCCGCCAGCGCCCCCGGAGAGGCCCGTCGCCCGCGGCCAGCCACAGCACGGCGCCGCACAACAGACCGTTCATGGCGAACACCTCGGCCTCGCTCTGGATCCGCAGCACGATCGGACACGCCACGAGCAGCGCCACGGCGGCCGTCGCCGCGAGCGGGCGCGCGCCCCAGGCGCGACACGCCGCGTGCAGGACCAGGGCCTCGAGGGCGGTCAGGATCGCGGTGGCGATCGCGGCCGCGTGCGCCGGCGACTCCACGGGGAGCCACGACCATGCGCGCAGCCACAGCACGTACAGCGGATAGCCGGTCGGGTGCGCGACCCCGCCCAGCGTGGACAGCGCGGAGAACTCGGCGTTGTCGCCGTAGACGACGTGCGGCGATGCGATCCAGGCGTACAGGACCAGCGTGATGAGGGCGAGGAGGCCTCCACGATCGAGAGCGAGCCGAGCGAGGCGCTGCCTGGTCAGAACCCGCGCATGATAGCCGCTCCCGCGCTATCGTGTCGTCGTGAGGCTCGTCGTGCTCGCTCCGCTCGTCGCGGTCGCCGCGCTCGGCGGCGCGCGTGCGGCCCGGGTGTGGGCGAAGGCCGAGACCGTGGCGCGGCTCGACGATCCGCCCTACGCCCCGTCTCCGGGCGCGGCGCCGTTCGTCACGCTCGGCTACCGCGAGCTCGGCGCGGACCTCCTGTTCATCCGCATGGTCGGCTACTACGGGTCCACCGATAACGAAGCGAGCGCCATCGCCGACCTGGCCGACGCGGTGGCCGCGCTCGATCCCACGCTTCGCCGGAGCTACGACTTCGGCGCGGTCGCGATGACCTCCGCGAAGCGCGGCATCACCAACGAGGTTCGTCTGCGCGCGATCGAACTCCTCGCGGCTGGCGCGCGCGTGTTCCCCGATCTGTGGAAGCTGCCGAAGCTCGCCGGCGAGATCTACCTCGCAGACATGGTGACGGACGATCCCGCGCAGAAGCGGAAGTGGGACGAAGCTGGCATCCAGCTCCTCGAGACCGCCACGCGCAAGCCGAACGCGCCCGCCGAGATGTCGATGATCGCGGCCACGCTGCGCAGCAAGCTCGGCCAGCGCCAGCGCGCGATCGACAGCCTCCGCGAGATGCTGCTGATCACCAGCGATCAGAACGCACGCAAGCGGCTGATCGAGGAGCTCGCGAAGATCTCCGACGCGAACGCCGACGAGATCGCCGCCGAGATGATCGAGGCGCGCGCGCAGTTCGATGCCCGGTGGGCCGCCGAGCGCCCCGCTGTGACGCCGTCGTTGTACATCCAGATCGGTCCCCGCCCTCGCCCCGGCTTCGACCTCACGGACCTCGCCACCGGCGGGCGCGATCTGATCGGCAGCGAGCCATTCGAGATCCTCGCCCCGCCGAGCGATCCCTGATCCTCCCTGATCCTCGCTCAGGGCGCGAGCTGCCGTGCGAGCTCCGCGGCGGCCGTCGCATCCTCGATCCGGTGCGCCGCCTGGAGCGCGCCCGCGAGCATCTGCCAGGTGGCCGCATAGCGGAGCGCCACGTCGACAGCGAGCTCGTCGTCCGGGCCCGGCCTCGGCGCCGAGAGATCGAACCCGGCGTACATCCGCTGGTTCGTCTGGATCACCTCGTCGAGGCTTGGCAGGGCGCTCCCCTTCGGCAGCACACGCAGTACGATCCCGTAGGGGTAGGCAGGCAGGTCGCGCAACACGCCCATCCGCCGGGAGGCAATGAACACCGGACGCCCGGTCGCGAGGATCTGCGTCGCGAGGGCGGTGCTCGTGCCCGGTCCGCTGATCGAGCCGATCGGCACGCCGAGGCGCTCGAGCCGCTCGCGATACCAGCGCGCGCCGAGCCCGGCGAGGTGGACGTACGTCACGTCGGGCCGAACACCGAGCGCGAGCTGAAGGTAGCGCGTACCGACGTGCAGGTCGTCGCCCTCCCCGATCACCACGGCGGCGGGCGGCAGCGAGCCGAGGAGATTTCGCGAGCACAGCTCGACCGCGGGTGAGTGCAGCGCGCGGACGCGGGACAACGAGAGCGCCGACGCGGCCACGAACGCGGCGAGTGCGAGCGCGTGACCGAGTCGTGCGCGCTTCGCGAGCTCCGGGATCCTGCGCGCGACGGCGTCGAAGCCGACCGAGATCGGGATCGCGAGGACCACGAGCGAGAGAAGCTGGTAGCGCCGCAGCACGAACAGCCCGAAGCCCTCCGCCGGCGCGTCCGCGATCACCGTCAGCACGGGGCCCGCGAGCACCCAGCTCGCCGTCAGGGCCCACCACGCGATCCGGTGGTCGCCCGTGCGGCCCCGCACCACCAGCATCGCGGCGCCGAGGAGCGGCGGCAGCCACAGCCACGACCGGCCCGTGAACGCCGCGAACGCCCCGAGCACGCTCGGCAGCGAGCCAGCCGAGGATCCCGCGACGCCGATCGATCCAGCGCCGTACTCCTCGCGCGCGATGATCGTCCACAGATCGCGGAGCGAGTGCGGCGCCGGCCACGACAACAGATTCTCGTCGGTGACGAACAGGTACGCGTACGGCAGCAGCCCGACCACGAACGCGCCGAGCGCGACGCCGACCACCAGGCCCCACCCGCCGTGCTCGCGCGCGCCCCGCACCACGCCATAGAGCCCGATCGGCGCGAGCAGCACGCAGGTCAGGTGGTTCGCGATCCCGAGCCCGGCGACCAGGGCGAGCAGCCCCACCCGCCACAGCCCCCGCGCCGGTCCGTCGGCGGCGGCGAGCAGCAGGATCGACGCCCCGACCAGGCCGTTGAGCGCGAACACCTCCGCCTCGGTGTGCATGCGCATCACGAACGGCCCGGCCGCGTACAGCGCGCACGCGAGCGTCGCCGCGACAGGCGACGCCCCCCACGCGCGCGCGGCGGCGTGGAGCACGAGCACGAGCGCGACGGCGATCAGCACGGTCGCGAGCGCCGAGGCGTGCGCGGGGGTCCCGGGCAACCACGACAGCGCGCGCAGGATCATCAAGTACAGCGGATAGCCCGACGGATGGGCAGCGCCGCCGAGGGTCCCGAGCGTCGTGAACTCGCCGTTATCGGTATCGACGATGTGGCTCGGAGCGAGCCACGCGTACACCACGAGCACGGCAACGGCGAGCGCACCACCGCGCTCGACTCCGTTGCGGGCGAGCCACCTCACCTACTTCGGGATGCGGTCGCTGTAGTCCTTGATCGCCTTCTCCGTCGCATCCGGCTTGATGTCGACGACGAAGGTCTCCTTGATCCCGAACTCGTTGTTCATCAACGTGATGCGATGCTTGCCGGCGGCGAGCTTGATCTCGCGCTGCGGCGTGTGCAGGCCGGAGTTCGACCCGTCGATGTAGATCTCGCACGACGGCTTCGAGCCGAGCATCAGCGTGCCCTGCCCCTTCGGCG
>JAYVLW010001047.1:0-3811 GCA_043759315.1 Myxococcales bacterium | reverse complement strand
GCGAAGATGATCTATCCGCGGGTTCGCGCCCACGTCGAGTTCGAGGAGCTCGTCGCACTCGCGAACGTCGGCCTTGCCGAGGCTGCACAGCGCTTTGAGCCGGATCGAGGTGCATCCTTCAATACCTTTGCCTGGTACCGAGTTCATGGCGCCGTGATCGACGGGCTGCGCAAGGCATCGAACCTCCCCCGCCGGGAGTGGGCGAGGCTCGTCGCGCTGCGCGCCGCGAGCGAGTACCTGGAACATCGCGCCGACCGCGATGCGGGAGCAGCTCAGCGCGGCGTGGAGCCACCGAGCGGTGCCGATGCCCTCGCCGCCGCTAAGCAGGCGATGTCCGCGATCAAGACGATGTACGTGACGTCGCTCGAAGCGATGCGCGAGAACGGCTTCGATCCGGCGAACGAGCAGGAGGTCTCCGTCGCAGACACGCTCGACACCGCGAAGGCCTCGAAGCGCCTCGCGGCCGCGTTCGAGACGCTGCCGAAGAAAGAGCGCGCCCTGATGCGAAAGCACTACTGGGAGGGCAAGAACCTCCTCGAGGCCGGCGAGGAGCTCGGGATCTCGAAGTCCTGGGCGAGTCGCATGCACGCGCAGGCGGTCGAGCGACTGCGAGGGTTTCTCGACGAGGAACAGCCTCCATCAGGTTGATTCGTCGACGGCATGTGAGCAGCGCGCCTACATCGCGGGCCGAGCGGCGCACGATGTACAATGAGCAAGCGTGGGCGAGACGAAACGTCCTGACGACCCGCCGCGGCCGGTGCCGAGTCAGGCGGCGAAGCACGTGGTGCCGCGTGCTTCGGCGATGCTCGGCATGCAGCAAGCGGCAGCCCCCCTGCCCCGCGCTCCGACCTCGCAGCCCACGATGGCGATGCCGGCTCCGGCGCGCACCAAGCAGGCCGCACAGGGGCCCGCGACGGCGGTGCTGCCGGCGGGCCAGGCGTTCGGACGCGCGCCCGAGCCGCGCTCGGAGGGCGGCCGCAAGAAAGGCGATTCGCGTCAGCCGCTGGAGTTCGCGAACGCGCAGCAGATCGGACGGTTCGGGCTGATCCGCGAGCTCGCGCGCGGCGGCATGGGCCAGGTCTTCCTCGCACGCGACACGAAGCTCGGTCGCAAGGTCGCGATCAAGTTCTTGCTCCACGACGATCCGAACTTCGTCAGTCGCTTCGTGATCGAGGCGCGGGCGACGGCGCGTTGCACGCACGAGAACATCGTCACCATCTTCGAGGTCGGCGAGCACCAGGGCCTTCCGTTCATGGTGCTCGAGTACCTCGAGGGCAAGACGCTGTCGCAGCTCCTCGAGCAGCGGATGACGGTGCGCGCGTTCGTGGAGCTCATGATCCCTGTCGCCCGCGCGCTCGAGCGCGCGCACGAACACGGCATCGTGCACCGCGACCTCAAACCCTCGAACATCTTCGTCACGGACCGCGGCTCGGTGAAGGTCCTCGATTTTGGCGTGGCGAAGTGTTTCGACTCGCCGGTCGGGGCGGACCTGGATCGGATCGCGGCCCCGGTCGCCGAGACAAGGCTGATGGACGCCGTCGAAGCGGAGGCGACGTACGTGACGTTCTCGGGCAACGGCTCCCTCGTCGGAACGCTGCCGTACATGTCTCCCGAGCAATGGGGCGCCGACGACGTCGACCACGCCTCCGACATCTGGGCGGTCGGCGTGATGTTCTGGCGCGCGCTCACGGGCGTGCACCCCGCGGGCACGATGACGCCGGACAAGTTGCGGGCCCGGCTCACCGATCTCGAGACCCCGCTGCCGAGCATCGGATCGCGCGATCCGAGCCTGCCCCGCGAGGTCGCCCAGATCGTCGATCACTGCCTCGCGAAGAAGAAGAAGGACCGCTACCACTCCGCGAGCGAGCTGCTCGCCGATCTCCAGGCCTTCATGCAGCCGCGCGCCACGCGCGACGAGGACGCCTGCCCGTACCGCGGCCTCGCAGCATTCGGGGAAGCCGATGCGAAGTATTTCTTTGGCCGCTCGAACGAGATCCGGACCGCGATCAGCCAGCTCGATGCGTGGCCGCTGCTCGCCGTGATCGGTCCGTCGGGTGTGGGCAAGTCATCGTTCGTGCATGCCGGCCTGGTCCCCGCGGTGCGCGCGACCGGCAGCGACTGGCAGTTCCGCGTGCTCCGGCCGGGCCGCAACCCGCTGTCGAGCCTGGCCCACGCGCTCGGTGAGGACGATCCGGCGGTCGCCCATCAGGTCATCGATCAGCTCCGTGACTCGCCGGGCCTGTTTGGCCTCGCGCTGCGCAACCAGTGCGTACGGTCCAAGCAGCGCGTGCTGATCGTCGTCGACCAGCTCGAGGAGCTGTTCACCCTGTCCGAGGACGACGAGACACGCCGCACGTTCCTCGCCGCGCTGCTCGCCGCCGCCGATGATCCGAGCGCCCCCGTGCGCGTGGTGTTGTCGATGCGCGCGGACTTCCTCGATCGCCTCGCCGGTCACAAGCAGTTCCTCGCCGAGCTCTCGCGCGGACTGTTCTTCCTGTCGGCGCCGGATACCGAGAACCTGCGCGAGACGCTCGTCCGCCCCGCCGAGCTCGCCGGCTACGCGTTCGAGAACCAGGACATCATCGAGGACATGATGCAGATGGCGACGAGCCGCGGCGCGCTGCCGCTGCTGCAGTTCGCTGCCACGCGCCTGTGGGACGCGCGCGACCGCAAACCGCAAGCTACTCACGGTGACCGCGTACAACCAGATGGGCGGCGTCGGCGGCGCGTTCGCCCGTCACGCGGACGAGGTCGCCGCGGGCGTACCGCTCCAGCAGCAGACCCTGCTCCGCGCCGTGATGACGCGCCTGGTGACGCCCGAGGGAACGCGCGCCGTCATCGATCACAACGAGCTGCTCAGCCTGGCGAGCGATCCGTCCGATGTGCAGCAGATCATCGACCAGCTCGTCCGCGCCCGGCTAGTGCATCTGCATACGGATCCCACCGCCGGAGCGACGGTGGAGATCGTGCACGAGGTGTTGATCACCGAGTGGCCAATGCTCAAGCGCTGGCTCGAGGACAACCACGCGCTGCGCGGCTTCATGCACGAGCTGCAGCAGGCGGCGCGCCAGTGGGCGGCCCGTGGTCGGCCCGCCGATCTGGTGTGGCGCGGTGCCACCGGGGCCGAGGCGCTCTCGATCTCCACCCGTCACGTGCTCGAGCTGTCTGCCGCCGAGCGCGACTTCCTCACCGCCGTCAGGAAGCAGACGTCGCGTGGGCGCCGCCGCAAGGTGTACGGGGTCACCGCCGTCTTCATCGTGCTCGGCCTGATCATCGCCGGTGGCGCCGTCGCGGTGTTCCGGATCTCCGCCGCCGAAAAGATCGCGAAGCAGAAGGCGATCGACGCCGACGAGAAGGCGCAAGAAGCCGTGGCGGCGCAGGCCGAGGTCCAGGCGCAGCTCGATACCGTGAAGAGGGCGCAGGCGGGCCAGTCCGCCGCGGAGCAGCTCGCAGAGCAGAAGCGGATCGCGGCCGCGAAGGCCGAGACCAGCCTGACCCTGTCGCGCGAGGAACTGCAGCAGAAGAACCTCGAGCTCGAGAAGACCGCGGCCGAGGCGCGCGCCGCGCAGATCAAGGCCGAGAAGAACGCGCTCGCCGCCGCGTCCAGCGCCGAGGCCGCGCGCAAGGCGACCGAGGAGGCGAAGGCCGCTAACGCGAAGCTGCAGGCCGCGGTCGAGACCGAGCGCGCGCGCGTGCGCAAGCTCGAGGCCGAGAAGTCGAAGATCGCGACGGACTTGAAGGGTAACTAGGGAGGACTCGTGAAGCAGACCTGGATCGGACTCGCACTCGGATTCGTGGTCGCGGTGGCGCA
>JAYVLW010001046.1:0-12420 GCA_043759315.1 Myxococcales bacterium | reverse complement strand
TGCCGCGATATTATTCCACCCGGGATCGGGCCGTCAGTCGAGCTCGGATGAAGGCGGCCGCAAGATGGCACATTTCTTCAGGCCCGTGTCCTGATCGTGGGGCGGGTTCGACCTGGGCTCGATGTCTTCGTGTGGCCAGCCTTCGCGAAAGCCCCGACCTTCGAGCCACGTTGTGCAGGCCATTCGACGGAGCTGACGAGAACGTCTTGAGCCGCGCCGGACGGGGTTCTGATCGACGTCAGGTCATTCGCCACGCCGCAGCTCGCAGAAACTCATCGTCGCCAATCTCACGGCACAGCGTAGTGAGGTCGGGGCGCCTGGCGCCGGTCCAACGCAGATCGTCGAGCCGCTCTGGAATCGGGACGTCCTGGCGCAGCGTCGCCAGGCTGCGGAACAGGTACGACTCCGCGCGATGTTCTCGAAGGCTCGCCGCGAGTGCCGCGGCGCCACGCACCGAAACCTCCCACGAAGCTTCCCGATCTGGAATCGCCTCCAGGTGCCCGTAGCGCGCGAGCACCGTCGAGGCGGATTTCGCGCCCCAGCGCGCCACACCGGGGAACCCATCGGCCGAATCGCCCACCAGTGCCAGCCAGTCCGGGATGGACGCGGGCCGCACGCCAAACTTCTCCATCACGCCCGCCTCGTCGATGACACGTCGCCGCATGCGATCGAGGCAAACGATCCGTTGAGCGCGCACGCACTGGGTCAGGTCTTTGTCGGGCGAACAAATCACAATCTGTTCGACTTCTGGTGTCCCAGCCAAGCGCGCCGCGGCGGTCGCCAGCGCATCGTCGGCCTCGAACTCGATCATCGGCCACACGCGCAGGCCGAGCGCGGCGGTGGCGCGCTCGGCGAGCTCGAACTGCGAGAACAGGCGCGGATCGATGCCCTCGCCCGTCTTGTAGTCGGGGAACAGGTCGTTGCGGAACGACTCGATCACGTGGTCGTACGCGACCCCGCCGTGGGTCACCGTACCCGTGCGCAGCAGGTTCGCGAGGCTGCGCACCAACGACCGCACGGCCCCGACCTCGCGACTCCCGTGCTGGGCGGGCGGCGCGCCGAAGTAGGCGCGGAACAGCTCGTAGGTGCCATCGAACAGGTGAACCCGCACGCGGAACGACGGTACAACCTCCCCATGCTGATGTCCCGGAGCCATGCGGCGCTTGCGCTGTGCGTTGCTTTGGGCTGTGCGCCGCCCCGGAGCTCCACCGTGATCCCCACTGTCGCGAAACCGTCGCCGCTCGCCGCCGACGCGGTGGCCGGCATCACCGACCCCACGCTCAAGACCGTCGTCGCCCATCACTGGGAGTTCATGATGCGGTGGTCGCCGACCTGGGCGACCACGCTCGGCGATCATCGCTACGACGATCAGCTCGCGCCACGTGATCCGCTGGCGCAAGCGAAGATCCAGGCGGAGCGCGGCGCGCTGATCGAGGAGCTCGACAAGATCTATCGCGACCGGCTCGATGCCGTGGACCGCGTCACTCACGCGCTGCTCTACGAGAAGCTGTCGACCGATCGAGCCCTCGAACAGTGCAAGTTCGAGCAGTGGACCGTCGAGAGCGGCGGCGCCAGCGTGTTCGGCGAGCTCTCGTATCTCGTCGAGTCGCACACCGTGAAGTCGCCGGAGGACGTCGCGAATCTGATCGCGCGGCTGGGCCAGGGGCCGAAGCTGGTCGACGATACGATCACGAATCTCCGCCTCGGCATCGCGAGCAAGCGCGTCGCGGCCGCCGAGAAGGTTCGCCGCGCGATCGACCAGCTCGACACCGAGCTCGGGAAGGGCGGCGACGCGTGGTCGATGATGCAGCCGACCTGGGTCACGGTGAAGGGCACCGATCCCTGGCCGGAGGGCGCGCGCGATCGCGAGTATGCGGCGTTGCGCGAGGTCATCAGCAGCAAGCTCGTGCCCGCGATCGTGCGCTACCGCGACTTCCTGCGCGACGAGATCCTGCCGGCGGCGCGCACCGAGAAGGAAGGTCTCGCGGGGCTGCCCGGCGGCGACGCGTGTTACCGCGCGACGATCGCGAGTCATGTTGGCCTCGCGATCTCCCCCGAGGAGCTGCACGAGCTCGGCGTGAAGGAGATCGCGCGGACCGACGAGGAGCTAGCCGCGCTGGGCAAGAAGGTGCTGAAGACGCCGGACCTCGCGGCGACGATCGCGAAGCTGCGCACCGACAAGTCCCTGTACTTCACGTCGGGCGCGGAGATCCTCGCGACGGCGCAGAAGGCACTCGATCGCGCGAAGCTCGCCACGCCGAGAGTGTTCTCGACGCTGCCGAAGACGGACTGCGTGATGCGGGAGATCCCCGCGCACGAGGCGCCGTACACCACGATCGCTTACTACCGGCAGCCGCACTACGACGGCACGAAGCCGGGCGAGTACTTCGTGAACACGTACAAGCCGGAGACCCGGCCTCGGTTCGAGCTGGAGGCGCTGACCTGGCATGAATCGATCCCGGGGCACCACACCCAGATCGCGCTGTCCCAGGAGCTCGGGGCGTTGCCGGCCTTCCGCAAGCTCGATGGCTCGACCGCGTACGTCGAGGGCTGGGCGCTGTACACGGAGCGGCTCGCCGACGAGCTCGGGCTGTACTCGAGCGACCTCGATCGGATCGGCAAGGTCAGCTACGACGCGTGGCGCGCCTCACGGCTCGTCGTGGACACCGGGCTTCACTCGCGGGGCTGGTCGCGCGCCCAGGCCGAGAGCTACATGAAGGCGCACACGGCGCTGACCGAGACGAACATCTCGAACGAGGTGGATCGCTACATCGGCTGGCCCGGCCAGGCGCTCGCGTACAAGGTCGGACAGATCCAGATCTCGCGGATGCGCGCCGCCGCCGAGGCGAAGCTCGGCGCGAAGTTCGACATCAAGGGCTTCCACGCCGTGGTGCTCGGCTCGGGCGCGGTCACGCTCCCGGTGCTCGACGAGCTCGTGCAGGCGTGGGTCGACGCACGAGCGAAGTGAGCGGCGCGCGGGGACTCGATCGCGGGCTCGGGCCGTGGGCGGCGGCGTCGATCACGGTCGGCACGATCATCGGCACCGGCGTGTTCCTCAAGGCAGCGGTCATGGCGCAGCTCGGCGGGTCCGCGGCGTGGGTGCTCGCGGCGTGGGCGGTCGCAGGCGTCCTGTCGCTCGCCGGGGCGATGACCTACGCGGAGCTCGGCGGGATGTACCCGCACGCCGGCGGCGAGTACGTGTACCTGCGAACGGGCTACGGGCCGCTGATGGGCTACCTGTACGCGTGGAATCGGTTCTGGATCGCGACGCCCGGATCGATCGCCGCGTACGCCGTGGGTAGCGCGACGTTCCTCGCGCCGGTGCTGCCCGCGTCGCTGGGTGGAGGCAGCGTGCCGCTCGCGATCGGGATCATCGTCGTGTTCACGCTGATCAACTGCCTGAACGTTCGCGCCGGTGGCCGCCTGCAGACCGTCCTGACCATCATGAAGGTCGTCATGATCCTGGCGATCGCGATGGGTGCATTGTTCGCGCCGGCGGGCAATTGGTCGCGCATCACGGCCGGTGGCGAGTTTCCCGGGTTTGGCGTGTTCGGTGCGCTCGTGCTCGCGGCGCTGTGGGCGTACGACGGATGGAACAACCTGCCGATGGCGGCCGGTGAGGTTCGCGACCCCGAGCGCAACCTGCCGCGCGCGCTGGTCGGTGGGGCGCTCGGAGTGCTCGCGATCTACGCGATGGTCAATCTCGGATATTTCCATGCGTTGCCGTTCGGCGAGATCGTCACGTCGAGCTCGACGCTCTATCCGGATGCACCGGCCGTCGCGCAGAAGGTGGCGACGCAGTTCGTCGGTGGGACTGCCCAGGCGGTGCTCGCCATCGCGATGACCGTGTCCGCGATCTCCGCGATGAACGGCTCGATGCTCACCGGCGCGCGTGTGCCGTATGCCGTGGCGAAGGATGGCCTGGCTCCGGCACCGCTCGCGCGCCTGTCCGCGGCGCGGATCCCGGCCGTTGCCGTCCTCGTGCAGGGCGGCCTCGCCTGCGTGTTCGCGCTCAGCGCGCGGTTCGATCAGCTCACCGATGCGGTCGTGTTCGCGAGCTGGCTGTTCTACGCGCTGAATGCGGGGACCGTCCTGATCCTCCGCCGCCGTTCCCCGAAGGCGCCGCGCCCGTTCCGGGTCCCCGGCTATCCGGTCGTGCCGATCGTGTTCATCGCGCTCGCGACGTTGCTCCTCGTCAATACGATCTGGACGGCCCCCCGGCCCTCCGCGCTCGGCCTCGGCATGACGGCGCTGGGAGCGCTCGTCTACCTGGCCTTCTATCGGCGACCTCGGTCGACGCCCGATCGATAGCCAACGCCTACGTTCCGAGCCGAGCCAGCACCTGCTCGAGCTCGCGTCGGTTCGGCTGTTCCCGCGCTCGCCGATCGAAGTGCGCGGCGAGACCGCCGGCCTGGTCGAAGACGAACACGGCCGGGATCAGCGGAGGAGAGCCGAGGGCGTCGAACAGTGCGTCGTCGGCGACCACGATCGGCAGCCATGCGTGGGCTCCCGCATAGCGTCTCAGGGCCGCGGGATTTCCGCGGTGGTCGTAATTTTCGTGCGCGTGATAGCTCACTCCGACGATCCGGAGGTTCGGGCGATTGGCACGGAGCTTGTCGAGCATCGTCAGCTCGGCCGCACAGTGCTCGCACCAGGAGGCGAGGACGACGACGATCGTGGCGCGCGCATGGCTGGGACCGATCGGCGCGCCGGACAGGTCAGGGGAGGTCTCGACGAGGGCGAGCGCGCCCGGAGCGGGTGGAGAGATCCGTTCCTGCGGACGTGTCGCACAGGCGACGAGCAAGAAGAGGATAGAGAACCACCGCATAGGGGGCAGGATAGCGCACCGCGGCGCCATCAGAATCTCACCGACGGAATGCCTTGCAACAGCTGGCAACGGTGATCACAGTGGAGACATCGGAACCACTGAGGGCATCGCTTGAACCATCTGTATCTCGGAGCCGTCGGTTTCGGAGTCACGCTGCTGCTGGCGTCGATCTTCCTCGGGGGCAAGGACACCGATCATGGTTCGGCGCATGACACCGACGTCGGCCTTGGATGGGCGCCCGTCACCTCGCTGCGGTTCTGGGTGTTCTTCCTCGCATTCGGCGGCGGTGCGGGCCTTGCCCTCGAGGCGCTCGGTTCGAGCCAGCTGGTGTCCGCGATCGGCGCGGGTGTGATCGGCTGGGTCGCGGGGGCGATCGCCGTCGCGGTGGTGAAGAGCCTGAACAAGCACAGCGTGTCGAGTGACGTGAAGGCTACCGAGCTCGTCGGCACCACGGGGTTGCTGACGCTCCCGGTCGGTCCCGGCAGGCCCGGCAAGGTGCGCGTCGAGATCAAGGGCCGCTCCGAGGACTACGTCGCGAACATCGACGAGGACGCAGCGGAGCTCCCCACCGGCACGCCCGTCCTGGTCATCGCAGAAGGCGAGCGCGGGTCGTTGCTCGTCGCCAAGGCCGAGATGTAGCGTCGACCCGCTCTCGGGGGACCCAGAGCGGTTGCGTCGATTCGAGTGTTAGGCCGTGGGCGGGGTGCGCCCATGGTCGTGGTGTGTCCAACAGGAGGCTGTCATGAACAAGATCCCACCCGAAGTTCTAGCCGGAATCGGCGCCGGTATCGCCGTCTTGCTGCTGCTGATCGTCGTCTACCGATACCTGCTGCGGATCTGTCGGCCCAACGAGATCCTGATCTTCTCGGGACGCAAGCACAAGACTCCGGACGGACGCACGGTCGGCTACCGCGTCGTGTTCGGCGGTCGAGGCATGAGGATCCCCGTCGTCGAGACCGTCTCGCAGATGGATGTGTCGTTGATCTCGGTGCCGATGGCGGTCACGGGCGCGTACTCGGAGGGCGGCATTCCGCTCAACGTTCACGCCATCGCGAACATCAAGGTGTCCACGGATGCCCGCTTCGTCGGCAATGCGATCCAGCAGCTGCTCGGCAAGGATCGCAACGAGATCTCGCGCATGGTGAAGGAGACCCTCGAGGGTCACCTCCGCGGCGTGTGCGCCACGATGACGCCCGAGGATATCAACCAGGACCGCCTCAAGTTCGCGCGTCAGCTCGAGCAGAGCGCGGGGCCCGATCTCGAGAAGCTCGGCCTCGAGCTCGACGTGCTGAAGATCCAGCACATCGCCGATGACCGGAACTACCTCGAGAGCATCGGCCGTCAACGGATCGCCGAGATCCTGCGGACCGCCGAGGTCGCCGAGTCGGACGCCGTTCGCCAGGCCGAGCAATCCGAGGCGGCGGCGCGCGCGCGTGGCGAGGTCGCGATGACGAACGCGCAGGCGACCGTGCAGCGGAAACAGAACGAGCTGCGGCAGATCAAGGCCGAGGTCGATGCCGAGGCGCGCTCCGAAGAGGTCCGTGCCGAGGCAGCCGGGCAGCAGGCCCGCGCTGAAGCCGATCTCGAGCTGCAGAAGATGCGCGGCGAGCTCGAGCAGCTTCGTCTCGAGGCCGAGGTCACGATCCCGGCCGAGGTCGACGCGCAGGTCCGCGAGCTGTTCGCGGCGGGCCAGGCCGCGCCGATCGCGGCCGACGGCGAGGCGATGGCGAGGTCGCTCCAGGAAGTCGCCGGCGCGTGGCGCGATAGCGGCGGCAAGGCGATGGACATGTTCGTCCTGCAGCACCTCGACACCATCTTCGGCGACGTCGCGAAGGCGGCGCAGCGGGTGAAGGTGAACGAGGTCAACCTGATCGACGGCGGCGATGGCCAGACGATCGCGGCGTACGCATCCGCGTATCCCGCGACGATGGGCAAGCTGCTCAACGAGGTGACGAAGACCCTCGGCGTGGATATCGCCAAGGTCATCACCGGAACCTCCACCCCCAACGCGCGGAGCTGAGGAGGAACGTCATGCAAAACATCATTCTTGTCGGTGCCGTCGCGACCGTCGGAGCGTTGCTCCTGATCGCGTTCATCATCTCGCGCATGATCTATATCTGCCCGCCGAACGAGGTGCTGATCTTCTCGGGCGGCCACCGCACGCTGCCCGGCGTGGATCGACCCGTCGGTTATCGTCTGATCCAGGGCGGTCGCGGGATCCGCATCCCGCTGATCGAGGTCGTCGATCGGATGAATCTCACGAACATGGTGATCGAGCTGCGTGTTCAAGGCGCGTACTCGCGCGGTGGCATCCCGCTCAACGTGCAGGGCGTGGCGAACGTCAAGGTCTCCAGCAAGAACGGGCAGCTGGCGAACGCGATCGAGCGCTTCCTCGGCATGTCACCGCAGCAGATCATGCAGGTCGCACGCGAGACGCTCGAAGGTAACCTTCGCGGCGTGCTCTCGACCCTGACGCCGGAGGAGGTCAACACGGACCGAGAGAAGTTCGCGGGCGCGCTCGTCCACGAGGCGGATCACGATCTCGCGCGGCTCGGTCTCGAGCTGACCACGCTGATGATCCAGCACGTCTCCGACGACAAGGGCTACCTCGACTCGATCGGTCGCCGGCAGACCGCCGACCTCCAGAAGACGTCGCGGATCTCGGAGGCCGAGAACCACGCGCTGTCCAACGAGAACGCCGCATCGAACTTCATGAATCAGGAGATGGCGAAGGTCGACGCGCAGATCGCGACCGCGCGCGCGGAAGGTCAGCGGCGGATCGCTGAAGCGCAGACCCGCAAGCTCGCGCTCGTTGCCGAGTCGAAGGGCCAGGTCTACGCGCTGCTCGCGAAGGCGACGGCGGAGGTCCAGGTCCAGCGCGCGCGGCTCGCGCAGGTGCGCTACCAGCTGATCGCTGACAAGGTGAAGCCGGCCGAGGCAAAGAAGGCGCAGATGATCGCGCAGGCACGCGGCGCGGCGTCGAAGATCATCGAGGATGGCAAGGCGACCGCGACCGCGATTCGTTCGCTCGGCGAGACCTGGGCGAAGGCCGGTGACAGTGCGCGCCAGATCTTCGTCGCGCAGAAGCTGCAGGGCCTGGTCGCGACGATGATGAGCACCGTCGGCGACATCCCGATCGACAAGGTCACCGTGATCGACAAGGACCTCGCGGCGAATGGATCGAACTTCGCGGTCAAGGCCGCGATCACATCCGAGCAGCTGAAGCAGCTCCTCGGCGTCGACGTCGCGGCCGCGATCCAGCGGCTCGCGGGAGAGCCGCGGGCGCTCCCCGTGCCGCGTAAGCCCGACCAGGGCTGAGCGATGAAGGCGCAGCTCCAGAAGGCGGAGGCGTACTTCGCCGACCGCAAGGTCGACGAGGCGATGACCATCCTCAGGGAGCTGCTCCAGGCGGCTGCGGGTGATGCGCCGGCGCGCGATCAGCTACTCGCGTGGGTGATCGCGCACGTCGATGATGCGCACCCGCAGGTCGCCGCGCACATCGCGCTGGCCGGCGGGGCGCTCGTCGAGAACGGCGCTTCGCCGGTGGGCATCGGACGCGCGATCGTGGCGCCGGTGCTGCGCGCGCTCACCGATGCAGCGCGGATGTTCGAGCTGGCGAAGGAATTCGGGCATCAGCACGGTCCCGACAGCGATCACGACCACGACGACGACCACGACGACGACCACGACGACGACGACCACGACGACGGCGACGACCATGACGACCACGCCCACTCCCAGGACGGGGATTCGCACGCCCATTCACTCGAGATCGGCGGGTGGGCGCTGTCCGATCCCGACCTCCAGCAGGCGGCGGCCAGGGACGTCGACGCGGTGCGCGCGTGGTTCTCGCTCGAGATGTGGTACCGGCCCGCCGTTGCGTGCTGGAGCCGTGACCGTGGCTTGCTCCGCGAGATCCAGACAACCCCGGGTGTTCGCGCGGCGATCACCAAGCTCGGCCGCGATACCGATACCTCGTTCTGGCTCTCGGTCCTGATCGAGACGCTCGTCGACGCGCCGGTGATCGTCCTCGTACCCGAGCTCGAGGAGGCGGTTTCGATGACGCTCGACGGCGTCGTCGACATGGGCCAGCTCACCGTGCTGGCCTCGAAGACCCTGGCCGACCCGCTGCGGCGGATCGGGGCTTCGGGCGTGGCCACGGATGCCGAGCTCGCCGTGATGACCGGCGAGGGGCCGCAGAGCGGCGACGGTGGGTACAGCTCGAGCTTCGCGTTCTACCCGGTCGAGGCCTGCGACCCGACCGATGGGCTGCCTCGCGACGGCATCCACATGTGGTCCGCGCCGGGTGGCACTGGCACGCACAGCCTGCCGGGTGACTTCCTGCCGGGAACGCTTCCGGAGATCGATGGCGTGCGCGTGCTCGTCCTGGTCGGCCCGAAGGCGCCGGGGATGCGGTTCGTGCGGATCATCCAGTCCGCGCGCATGTTCGAAGCGCTGACGGCGAACATCTCCGATGTCAGGAGCTTGCCGGCGCCACAGGCGAAGGCGCTGTTCGCGATCGCGCGCGAGCGCGGTCGTGTGGCGCGCGCCTGAGTCAGCGCGGCGTGAACAGCACGACACCGCCGTCCTGGCGCGCCGGGAAGTTCGTGGTCTCGACGCGCCATGCGACGCCGTCGGCCGACGACCACACGGGGCCGCCATCGCTGCCGCCGATCGACCACCGTCGCCCGCCGAGCTCGCCCCAGCCCGAGTAGAACCGGCGGGCGGGCAGGGCGCCGGCGACCGTCCACATCGCGCCGTCCGCGCTCGTCGCAACCTCGTCGAGCACCGTGCCGCTCGTACCACCGGCGATCACCATCGCGCCATTGACGACCCAGACACCCATCAGCTCGCGCTTGCCCGGAAGGAGCCCCGCCGTCGTCCACGTCATGCCGTCGTCGGTCCACCGGGCCTCCGCGTATACGTGCCGGTGGCGTTGTTGTGACCGCCGAGGTACCAGAGGTGGCCGGCGCTCTCGATCACCGTCCCGCCGTGCGCCGCGAACGGGAGGTCGCCGACCCGCGTCCAGGTCGCGCCGTCGTCGGTGACCAGCACCTGCCCGGGGAGACCGTAACCCCCGATCGCCCACAGGCGGCCCGCGTAGACGATCGTCGCCATGTACACGTTTCCAGCCGGCAGCGCGGGCTCCGCCGCCCACGTCACCCCATCCGCGGACGACAGCACGTCGGCGAGCTCGCCTGTCGCGTTCTCTCCACCGATCACCCAGATCCGGTCGTCGAACACGACCACGCCGGAGCCGCGACGCGCCGTCGGGAGGTTGCCGGCCAGCGTCCACGCGAGACCGTCGGTGCTGCGCCAGACCTGGCTGGTCGGCACGTCGCTCAGCAGCGCACCGCCGATGAACCACAGCTCACTGCCTCCGACCGTGAGGCTCGCGATCGCCGTGCAGCCGCGGCCATCGGTGACGGTCACCGTCGCTGCGCCCGCGGTGTGAGGAGAGAGATAGCGGCCGAGCGCATCGATCGAGCCAACCCCGGTGAGCGCGTACGTGTACGGCGCGGTCCCCTCGCTCGGCGCGAAGGCGACATGGCTGTCGATGTTCACCCGCGCGGTCGGCGGATCGAGCGCGATCGTACAGTCCTCGCGTCCGGACGAGTCGAAGCCGATCCGCCCGCAGCCCGCGAGCAGGAGCGCTCCGACGATCACCCTCGCGCGCATCGAATCAGTATAGCAAGGTTAGCTGCCGAGACTGAGACCGACGCGGCGGCGCGCGATCAGGCAGTTCGTCGAGCCGAGCGTGAACTCGCGGCAGGTCTTCGGTCGGTCGTCGTAGATCACGCACAGGTACGGCGTCGCCTTGCCGTCCACGATCTCGCCTCCGTGCAGGGCGGCGCAGCGCTCGTTGTTGCGCAGCACCTGGAGCTGCGAGCCGCGCTTGACGAGATAGCTCGGCTGCTTCTTCACCATCGGATCGCGGGCCGCGACATCGACGGAGTGATACGCCTCGCGGCAGCACGCTCCGCAGGTCAGGCAGTCGAGCGCTGTCTCGAATCGCTCGCACGACGGCCATGCCGGATCGACCTTCGCGTCGGCTTGCCTGCAGTGGACGCCGCCGCGCCTGTCATGGCCCCACGCACACGTGCCGCAGGTGCCGGTGGCTTCGCCTCCGGGGAGGCCGGTCGGATGAGGGGCGGAGGGGGCGTCGATCGTCGCCCACAGCGTCGGGTCCGCGGACGGGACGGCGAACGCGTGGGCCGCCGTGGCGATCCGCGCGGTCGCGGCGAGCGCCTCCTCGAGCGCCGGGGCCCACGGCAGCTTGTCGGAGCGACGGAGTGCGGTGATCGCACGCTGAACAGATGGATCGGTGCGATCCGCGAGTACGTCACCCGACAGCGTGTTCCAGAACGCGCGGAACTCGGTGGTCGGGGCGAACAGGCCGCGCAGGCCGTGCCGGCCGGTCAGCACCCACTGCACGCGCAGGCACGCGTGCTCGCGCCAGTCGTGGTCGGGCGCGGTGTTGTCCATGCCCCAATCCGGAGCCTGGAACGAGTCCTCTCCCTCGACGAGCGAGTGGCAGATCTCGTGGAAGATCATCTGCGCGAGGCTGTCGTCCGCGTCGAGGTCCCCGTCGATCGCGATCGTCAGGCGACCGCGGCCATCCGTAGATGCATATGTGTCCGCGGAGCGCGCCACCTCGAGGCCGAGACGGCGTGCCGCTCCGAGCCACACCTGCGCGAGTGGATCGATGTACTGCAGTGTCACCGCACGTGCCACCGGGTCCGTCTAGCACGAAAAGTTGCGTCTCCGGTGCGGGACGTCGAAGGTGTAAGCATGAAGGGGGACATCGCGCTGGCCGGCTTCGTGCTGACCAAGGAGGAGTGGCAGGCCCTCGACGCGGTCTCTCGCGCGCAGCTCGTGCACGCGGCGATGCGCCGGGACGAGCCGTGTCGCCCGACTGCCGCCGGTAGCGGTCCGATCGAGCTCGTCGCGGACGAAGAGATCACCAAGTAGCTGCCCTGTCCGGAACCGGCCAGTCACGCCGGGCACCGCGTGGTACCCCGTGAAGCGTGCTGACGGATGACGCGTGCTACGCGGCCATGTTGACCCGCGATCGGCGGTTCGATGGGGTGTTCTTCGTCGCCGTGTCGACGACCGGTATCTACTGCCGCCCGATCTGCCCGGCGCGCACACCGGGTCGCAGTCGCTGCACATTCTACGCGACGTCCGTGCTGTGCGAGGCTGCCGGCTACCGCGCGTGCTTTCGCTGCCGTCCCGAGCTCGCTCCGGGGAATGCAGACGTGGACGCCGTCGATGCGCTCGTGGCGATGGCAGCGCGGCGGATCGCGGAAGGAGCGCTCAATCATGGTTCCGTGGAGGACCTCGCCGCGGAGCTCGGTGTCTCCGCCCGTCACCTGCGCCGCACGACCGAGGCGCGCCTCGGGGTCTCGCCGATCGAGCTCGCGCAGAGCCGCCGGCTCGCGCTCGCGAAGCAACTGTTGCAAGACACCGCGCTGCCGCTCACGGAGATCGCGTTCGCTGCGGGGTTCGGCAGCGTGCGCCGGTTCAACGCGGCATTTCTCGATCGCATGGGCAAGGCCCCGTCCGTGATGCGCCGCGCGCACGCGACCGAG
>JAYVLW010001045.1:0-5935 GCA_043759315.1 Myxococcales bacterium | reverse complement strand
CCGATGCGCGCCTGCCAGTTCCTCGTGCTCGGGGCGCTCGTCGCTTGCACGAAGTCGCATCCGGCGACGAATCCGCGCGAGGTCCCGACACCGAGCGTGCAGGTCGGGGCGTGCGGCGAGCCGGGGCGCGATGGCGTGATGGGGACGTCCCCCCGCGTGGATCGCGCGGATCGAGATCTCGACGGCGACGGCAAGCCCGAGAGCATCGTGGTCGATCGCGCGATGTGCACCGGGGACGGTAATTGCTACTGGAACGTGTTCACGCCGCCTCCGTCCGGCTCGCAGGAGTGCGCTCGCTACGCCGGAACGTTCGCCGGAGCCGCGCTCGAGCCGCTCGCCGCGAAGGGCGACGACAACATGAGCGACGTGCGCGGTTACTGGAACCTACACGGCGGGAGACTGTTGCTGCAGTCGTACCGGTTCGTGCGCGGCGGCTACCAGCTCGTCGACGCACTGCTGTGCAAGCGCGCAGCGGACGACAAGCTGGATTGCAGTGACTCCGAGCGGTGAACCTAGCAAGTGTCCGCAACGCTGCGCGTTACTGCGCGCCCCCCGGTCGTGGGGCTTGCAATCTGATAGGATCGTGGACGGGTGAGTGATACCGGCCGGAACAAGACCGTCGTCACCGCGATCTCGAAGATCAGCGACCGACCGGTGGCCAAGGAGGCCTGCCTCGTCGTCATCTACGGCCTCGAGCTGGGCAAGAAGTTCAACCTGAACCGCCCGCAGATCATCATCGGTCGCTCGTCCAAGGCCGACATCCAGATCGATCAGGAAGCCGTCTCGCGCAACCACTGCAAGATCATCAACACCGGCAACGCGATCATGCTGCGCGACATGGGGTCGACCAACGGCACCTACGTCAACGACGAGATGATCGACGAGTACGTGCTGCGCGATGGCGACTTCATCAAGGTCGGCCGCTGCATCTTCAAGTTCCTCAGCGGCAACAACATCGAGAACGCGTATCACGAGGAGATCTACCGGCTCACCACGGTCGACGGCCTCACGCAGGTGTTCAACCGGCGGTACTTCGTCGAGACCCTCGAGCGCGAGATCGGGCGGGCGCTGCGCTACCGGCGCGATCTGTCGCTGATCATGTTCGACATCGACCGGTTCAAGGGCGTCAATGACAGCTTCGGCCACCTCGCCGGTGACCACGTGCTGAAGCACCTCGCCAGCGTGATCAAGACGCGGATCCGGCGCGAGGACGTGCTCGCGCGCTACGGCGGCGAGGAGTTCGCGATCGTGCTCCCCGAGATCGATCACTACAACGCGATGCAGTTCTCCGAGAAGATCCGGAAGCTGGTCGAGGTCGCCGAGTTCAAGTTCGAGGACGCCATGATCCCGGTGACCGTCTCGATCGGCGTCGCGAGCTTGCGCGGCGAGATCGAGGACGCCCTCGAGTTCATCAAGCAAGCGGATACCCACCTGTTCGCGGCCAAGGAGGGTGGCCGGAACCAGGTGAAGGGCTGATGGGCACGGGCGGCATCCGCCGAGCAGAGTCGCAACCTGGGGGCGAGGAGTCGGAGAGCGCGCGCGAGCTACGCGAGAAGAAGCGCGTGCTGGCGGCGCTCGTCGTTCACGATCTGCGCAGCCCCCTCTCGGGCGTGCAGGGGTACCTGCAGCTCCTGCGCGAGGAGCTGATCGAGGATCCCGCGCATTCTCCGACGGCGCTCAGCTACCTCGACGACGCGGTCACGCTGGTCGGCAAGGCGCTCGGTCTGGTGGCGACCATCCTCGACGTCGACGAGCTCGAGGACGGCATCCTGCGCGCGCAGATCGCGCCGGTCCGCATCATCGAGCTGATCGAGCGCGCGACCGCCGGGAACCGCGCGCAGTTCGAGGTCCGCGGGCTCGCGATCGAGATCGATGTCGATCCCGACATGGTGGTGCGCCTCGATCGCGATCTGTTTGCGCGCGTGCTCGAGAACCTGATCGACAACTCGGCGCGCTACTCGCCGCGCAACGGCCGCTGCGCGATCGCCGTGCGGCGGGACGACCAGGGGGTGGAGATCGCGATCGGCAACAACGGTCCGCCGGTCCCCGCCACCGAGCGCGAACGGATCTTCGGCCGCTACTTCCAGGTGGAGGCGCGCCGTGCGGCGGCGCGTGCGAACCGCGGGCTCGGCTTGTACTTCTGCAAGCTGGCGGCGGAGGCCCACGGCGGCACGATCCACGTCGAGCAGCGCGGCGATCTGGGCGCCGTGTTCGTCGTTCGCCTCCCGGAGTAGACGCGATGAGCTGGGCGCCGCTCGCGTTGTCCCTGGAGATCGCGGCGCTCGCCATGGTCGTCGCGCTCGTGTTCGGTACCGCCATCGCGGTGCTGCTGACCTGGGATCGGGTGCCGTTCCGCGAGTTCTTCTACGCGGTGGTGTGCGCGCCGCTCGTGCTGCCGCCGACCGTGCTCGGCTACTACCTGCTCGTCGCGCTCGGCACCAACAGCGCGCTCGGCCGCGCGTGGGAGAGCGTATTCGGCTCGCCGATCGTGTTCACGTTCACCGGGGCCGTGATCGCGGCGGCCGTGGGCTCGCTCCCGATGGTCGTTCGCGCGGCGCGGATCGGGCTCGAGGCGGTGGAGCCGACCCTGATCTCCGCCGCCCGCACGCTCGGCGCGAGCCCGGCGCGCGTGCTCGTCACGGTCACCCTCCCGCTCGCCGCTCCGGCGATCACCGCGGGTGCGATGCTCGCGTTCGCGCGCGCCCTCGGCGACTACGGCATCACCCAGATGGTCGCGGGCCAGATGATCAACGGCACCGAGACCGCGTCGATCCACGTCATGAATGCGCTCTACGGCGGCCGCGAGGGCGATGCGCGCAACATGGCGATCGTGACGACAGTGGTCGGGGTGGCGTTGCTCTACATCGCGAACCGCGTGCTCAAGAAGCTCGCGGCCGGTGCGCATGTCTAGTCTTGCCCCTGGCGGGCTGGTCGCGAAGCTGCGCGTCCAGCGCGGCGAGTTTCTCCTCGACGTGGAGCTCGATTGCGGCCCGGGCATCACGTGCGTGATGGGGCCCTCTGGCTCGGGGAAGAGCACGATCCTCGCGGCGCTCGCCGGCCTCGCCGTCCCCGATCGCGGCACGATCGCCCTCGGCGGCCAGACCTGGTTCGACGACGCGCGGAAGATCAACGTGCCGGTCCATCTGCGGCACCTCTCGTACATGTTCCAGGGCCTCGCGCTGTTCCCGCACATGACCGCGCAGCGGAACGTCGAGTACGGCCTCCACCACCTCGAGCGCGGTGCGCGAGCGGCGAAGGCCCTCTCGCTGCTCGAGCGCCTCGGCGTCAAGCACCTCGCCGCGCGCCGCCCGCGCACGTTCTCCGGCGGCGAAGCGCAGCGCGTGGCGCTCGCGCGGGCGATCGCACCTGCGCCGAAGTTGATCCTCCTCGACGAGCCGTTCTCGGCGCTCGATCGCGATCTGCGCGCGCAGCTCACGCAGCTCGTGCGCGAGCTGGTGGCCGAGCTCGGCATCCCCCTGATCCACGTCACGCACTCGGTCGCGGAGGTGCGCCTCCTCGCCGATCAGGTGCTGCGGATCGAGAAGGGCGCGATCGTCGATCGCGGGACGGCGGCGGACGTGCTCGAGCACGTCACCACGCTCGAGGACTAGAAGATCGGGCCGACCGGGTTCGGCCCGAGGCAGCCCTGGATCTGAGCGCGATCGCTACGACCGGCGAGCTCGGGCCGCGCGATGCAGCCATCGGCGGTGCAGCGCCCGAGGACTCGGTTGTGCGGGTAGTCGATATCGACTTCGACGGTGCGCAGCGCGTTCGTGCCGAGGATCCCGTCGACCTCGGCCTGATCGGGGCGCAGCTCGGTGCGCAGCGCCTGCAGGGTCGGGTTCGCGTCGTTGACCACGAGCACGTCGAGGCCGGTCGGGGGCGACAGCTCGACGATCGCCGGCTGCGCGCAGAACGTGGCGCCGTTCTCGCACGGGCAGTCGTCGCCGAGCTCGCAGTCCCGCTGCAGCATGAGGTGGCTGCCGTAGACCTGGCGACACGCGGCGCGCGGCGACGACGACGAGCTGGCGACGAGCGCGAGCGTGTCGAGGGTGCCGAGGTTGCCGGTGATCGGCCCCGACGGCAGGTTGACGCTGACCTGCGGCAGCGTCGACAGCGCGGGCGCGGTGGGGTGCGCGACGCGGTACCGCGCGTAGGCGCTCTCGCCGAGGATCGTCACGCCGACGCCGGTCGACATCACGAGCAGCGCATCGGCGCCACGGCGGCCCTGCGGCTTCGCGGGATCCGGATCGGCACCGAGACACGTCTGGATCGCGACCCGCCGCCCGCCGAAGGCTAGCTCGGTGCCCGCGATGATCAGCGTGCCACCACCGCGGTACGGCGAGGGGAACACGGCGTCACAGGCGTAGGTGCGGTGTTGCGTATCGCCGCCGATGTCAGGGAGCAGGAAGATCTGCGAGTCACCGAGCCGCAGCCGCACGGCATCACCGGCCAGCACGTCCGCCCCGATGATCGCCTGGTAGGGCAGAGGAGACGCTGCCGAGCCGACCACGCAGTCATCCGTCTCGCACGGGTGCACCGCGATCAGCTGCGCGTTCGTGAGCTTCGCGCGCGGCTGCTCGATCGGCCCCCCCGGGCCGTTGGCGCCGAGCAGATACACGGCGGAGGTCGAGACGGACGGCGCGACGCCGGGGCCCGGATCCACGAGCGTCACCGGTGACAGGAGATCGAGGACGGCGCCGCGGTCCTCCACGTCGGTCTGGCGAAGCCCCATCATGACGGCGCCGCTCGAGACATCGATGTCGATCGGGTACTGATCGCCCGAGAAGTCGTTGGTCAGGAAGCTATCGGTGATCAGGCTGCAGCCCGCACCCGCGACGAGCGCACACGCGATGGCGAGCCGCGCCGTCGATCTCGACCTCAGGTCCACGGCAGCTCGTACACCGTGGCCTTGCGGCCCGCGATCTCGACGGTGCCACCAGGCTCCCACACCGTGCGATGCAGGTAGCCGAGCGCGATGGTGGCGTCGCCCTCGATGACGCTCGACGTGATCACGCCCGCGTTGTCCTTCTGCGCGTGCGAGATCTTTGCCTCCGCGGGGAGGGGCGCAACGCCCTCGATGACGAACCCGCGCAGGATGCGCGCGGAGTTGCCCTGCGCGTGGACGCGGAACACCGGCTCCTGGCCGACGTAGCAGCCCTTGCCGTAGTCGAGGAACTGCGTGATCGGCGTCTCGAACGGGAAGTTGTCCTCGCCGACGTCCACGCCGTAGCGCGGGAAGCCGGCGCGGATCCGCATCCGCTCGACCTGCGGCTCGCGGTCATCGCGCGAACCGTCGTTGCCACCTTCGATGAGCGGCGCACGCCATACGTCCACCACGTCTTCCCAGATCTGGTGCGCGGGGCCGGTGATCGGCTCGAACGTGACGTCGTCCATCACCGCGTAGCGCTCGAGGATGGTGCGTGTCTTCTCGGCGAGCGCGGGCTCGCACGCGATCACGAACGCATCGCCGATCTTCGCGACGTCGATCACGGCGAGCACGCGGCCCTTGGGGTTCAGGATCGCGCCCCAGCCGTGGCCACCGTCGGCGAGCTGCTCCACGTTCACCGTGGTCAGGCCCTGGAGGAACCGCACGCGGTCCGACCCACTGACGCGGAGCCGTCCCCAGCCACTACGATCGACGATGACGGTCCCATGCATGGTCATGCCTGTACCATGATCAACCAGCTCGCCCAGCCGCCGCGAGCCGCGCTGTCCGTCTGGTTTCCGCCTCGGCGTGCCGGCGCTGGTCCAGCTCCGTGACGAGGGTCAACGGGTCGATCGCCCGGGGGCGACCCACCGCGTCGATCGCGACGAAGGTCAGGTAGGCCTTGGTGACATAGCGGCGCGTGCGCGTGTGCATGTCCTCGGTCTCGACCCGGCAGCCGACCTCCATCGAGGTCCGCGACGTGTAGTTGACCTGGGCCTGCAGCAC
>JAYVLW010001044.1:0-4219 GCA_043759315.1 Myxococcales bacterium | reverse complement strand
GCGCCCGTGCCGCCATGGACCGCGCGCGTCGCGTGGTCGACGCGGTGGTCGCCGGCGGCGACGCGGCTCCCGCCGTCTATGGCGTCAACACGGGCTTTGGCGCCCTGGCGGAGGTGCGGATCTCCGCCAGTCAGGTGGCGCAGCTGCAGCAAAACCTCGTGCGGTCGCACGCCGCGGGCGTGGGTCAACCGCTCGCGCGCGAGGCGGTGCGCGGCATGATGTTGCTCCGCGCCGCGGTGCTCGCCACCGGTCGCAGCGGCGCGCGAACCATCTGCTGCGAGCGCTTGTGCGAGCTGCTCGCCGCCGGTGTTCACCCGGTGATTCCGGCCCGCGGCTCCGTCGGCGCGTCCGGAGATCTCGCGCCGCTCGCACACCTCGCGCTCGGCATGATCGGCGAGGGTGATGCCGAGTACCGCGGTGAGACGATGTCCGCAGCCGCCGCTCTGGCGCGGGCGGGAATCCCTCCGCTCGTGCTCGAGGCGAAGGAGGGGCTGACGCTCCTCAACGGTACCCAGCACATGACCGCCGTCGGTGGGCTGACGGTCGTCGACGCCGAGGCCACTTGCCGGATCGCCGACATCGCGGGTGCGCTCTCGCTCGAGGCGTTGAAGGGCACGGTGCGCGCGTTCGACGAGCGCGTGATCGCCGCGCGTCCACACCCCGGGCAGATCGCCGTGGGGGCGGTCCTGCGCAGGTTGCTCGCCGGCTCGGAGATCGCCGAGTCGCACAGGGACTGCGGCAAGGTCCAGGATCCGTACTCGCTCCGCTGCATGCCGCAGGTGCATGGCGCGAGCCGCGACATGATCGCCTACGCCCGCACCGTTCTCGAGCGTGAGGTCGCGAGCTCGACGGACAACCCGCTCGTGTTCGTCGATGGACCCGATGGCGACGAGATGATCAGCGGCGGCAACTTCCACGGTCAGCCGGTCGCGATCGCCCTCGACGCCGCGGCGATCGCCGTCGCCGAGCTCGCGAACATCTCCGAGCGTCGCGTCGAGCAGCTCGTCAACCCGCACCTCTCCAGCGGCCTCCCGCCGTTCCTCGCGCCCGACTCCGGGCTCAACTCCGGGTTCATGATCGCGCAGGTCAGCGCCGCGGCGCTCGTCTCCGAGAACAAGGTGCTCGCACACCCGGCGTCGGTGGACTCGATCCCATCGAGCGCGGGCCGTGAGGATCACGTATCGATGGGCGCGACGGCCGCGCTCAAGCTCGCGATGATCCACGACCATGTACGCACGGTCCTCGCGATCGAGCTGCTGTGCGCCGCGCAGGGCCTCGATCTTCGGCGTCCGCTGCGCACGACGAGGCCGCTCGAGGCCGTGCATGCAGTGATCCGCGCGCGGGTGCCAGCGATGATGGTCGACCGCCCGCTCTCGCCCGACATCGCCGCCGTGCGCGCGCTGATCGATGACGGATCGCTGCTCGCCGCGATCGAGTGACTAGCGGCGCTTCACGTGCGGATGGACGGCCTCGGCCTCGCTCGTGTGCGCTTCATCCGGCACCGGCGGCGCAGGCATCGACTCTGGATCGAAGTCCTGGGTCCGCGAGTTGCGGGCAACCTCGGCGAGCAGTGCCATCGTCATCGGATCCTGCAGCGTCTGGGTGCGCGGGGAGGACGGCGTCTCCTCCTGTTCCTGCTCGACGACAGCCTGCTCGCCGGTCTGCCTGGCCAACTTGGCCAGCTCCTTCCGGTCGAGCTCTCGCGTGACCCGGTCACGGTCGTTCCGCGTCCCCATGCGCCAAAGGTATACGGAACAAGAGCCCATCCGGATCGATAAAAAACCGTAATGGGGATCGCTAACTGCTTTTAACTGGCCTGCCCAGTATTTCGGTGGTCTGCGAGCGCTGTTCACGTGGGACTCCGTCGACATAGACCGTCTCGATCAACGACGTGGCCGAGCCATAGCGGTACGGGATCTCGGCCGGGTCCTCGCACGCCCACACGATCAGATCCGCAGGACCTCCCAGCTGGAGCGTCCCACCCTGCGCGATCCCGAGCGCCCTCGCCGCGTGGCGGGTGACGCCGAGCCACGCCTCCTCGACCGTCATGCCGAAGTGCGTGGTCGCGAGCCACATCTGGAGCGGGAGCTCCTCGCAGTAGCTCGAGCCCGGGTTGAGGTCGGTGGCGATCGCCATCGCCACACCGGCCGCTCGCAGCTTCTCGACTGGAGGCACGGGCAGGCGCAGCTGCACGCACGCGCCCGGCAGCATCACCGCCACCGTGCGCGCGGCGGCGAGCTGCTCGATCGCGCCGTCTCCGACCTGCTCGAGGTGATCGGCCGAGAGCGCGCCGAGATCCGCCAGCAGCTCCGCCCCGCCGAGATCCACGAATTGCCCCACGTGCCCTCGCACCGGCAGGCCCACGGCCTTCGCAGCACCGAGCACCGAGCGCGTCTCCGCGAGCGTGTACGCGCCCTCGTCGCAGTAGATATCGACCGATGTGGCGAGCTTCCCCGCAGCGACCGCGGGGATCAGCTGGTCGCACAGCTCGCCGATGTACGCGCTGCGATCCGCTCTCCGCTCCGCTGGCACGAGGTGAACGAGGAGCGTCGGTACGATGCGCGGCGCAGGACGCTTCGCCGCGGCGGCGATGCACCGCAACAGCCGCAGCTCGCCGGCGATGGTGAGATCGTAACCGCTCTTGACCTCGATGGTGGTGGTGCCTGCGGCGAGCGCGGCATCGAGTCGACCGAGCAGCAGCGCGACGAGCGCTTCCTCGGAGGCCGCGCGCGTGGGGGCGAGCGTGGCGCCGATGCCGCCGCCGGCCTTCGCGATCTCGAGGTAGCTCTTGCCCGCGGCCCGCATCGCGAACTCGTTCGCACGATCACCGGCGAAGATCGCGTGCGTGTGGCAATCGACGAGCCCGGGCGTGACGAGTCGCCCGCCCGCATCGACCACGCGCGTCGCGCCCGGCCGATCCGAGTCGGGGCCGATCCACTCCACCACCCCACCGCGGATCGCGATCGCGCCGCGATCCACCATGCCGAGCCCGAACCGACCCGGATCACACGTCATCACGCGCGCGTTACGGATCACGAGGTCGGCGATCATCGGCGTTCGTTGCCGCGCTTGAAGTTGCCCGTCTTGCGCGCGACCAGCAGCTGCAGCGCCGCTTCATCGGCGGCGGCGACGGCCGCGCGGATCTCGTCGGCATCGCTGCCCGTGATCGTCCGCACGATGCGACCGCGGAACTTGATCAGCACCTTGTCGCGCGTGACCTGCACGTCGAATGGCTCGTCGATCAGCTTGCCGCGCTGATCGACCGGCTTGCAGGTGCGTCCGCTCTCCCCCATCGCTAGTCCTTTCGGCGGCGCGGAATCACCACCCCGCGCTCCTCGGCCGCCTGGATCGCCTCGTCGTAGCCGGCATCCGCATGCCGGATCACGCCCATGCCCGGATCCGCGGTGAGCACGCGCTCGAGGCAGCGCGCCGCGCGATCGGTGCCGTCGGCGACGATCACCTGCCCCGCGTGCAACGAGTAGCCGATGCCGACGCCGCCGCCGTGGTGAAAGCTCACCCACGTCGCGCCGCTCGCCGTGTTGACGAGCGCGTTGAGGATGGCCCAGTCGGCCACCGCGTCGGTGCCGTCCTTCATCGCCTCGGTCTCGCGGTTCGGCGACGCCACCGAGCCGCAATCGAGGTGATCGCGGCCGATCACGATCGGCGCCTTGACCTTGCCGGTCCGCACCAGCTCGTTGAACCGCAGGCCCACGCGATGGCGCTGGCCGTAGCCGAGCCAGCAGATGCGCGCGGGGAGCCCCTGGAACGCGATCTTCTCCCTCGCCAGCTTCATCCAGCGGTGCAGCATCGGATCGTCCTTGATCTCGTCGAGCACTGCCTCGTCGGTGACGCGGATGTCGTCCGGATCGCCCGACAGCGCCGCCCAGCGGAACGGGCCCTTGCCCTCGCAGAACAGCGGCCGGATGTACGCCGGAACAAAGCCCGGGAACGAGAACGCGTCCTTGAAGCCCGCGATCTCCGCCTGGGCGCGGATGTTGTTGCCGTAGTCGAACACGTGGGCGCCGCGGCGCTGCATCGCGACCATCGCCTCGACCTGCACCGCCATCGATGCGCGAGATCGCCGCACGTACTCCTCTGGATCGCGCTCGCGCAGCTCCGCCGCCTCGATCAGCGACAGCCGCTGCGGGATGTACCCGACCAACGGATCATGCGCCGACGTCTGATCCGTCACGAGATCCGGCGTCACGCCGCGCTTCAC
>JAYVLW010001043.1:0-7217 GCA_043759315.1 Myxococcales bacterium | reverse complement strand
GTGCGGACGGGACCGCTCGACGCCGCGCTGGCGGTGGCGCTCGCGAACAAGAACTTCCCGGTCAAGGATCTCGTACGCGTGTGGGCGCGATCGATCGAGAGCGCCTCGGATCCGGCGTTCGGCGCGCGGCTCGCGGCGGCGGTGTGCCCGAAGCCGAAGCCACCGCGGCCCCTCGCGACGCCGGCGGTCAAGGGGCTGACGCTGACCGTCACCGAGAAGCCAAGGAAGAAGCAGTTCGAGTGCGCGAACCACGACGTGGTGGTGCGGCTCGCGAGTGGCACGACCAAGATCGGCGAGGAGGTGATCGAGGGCGAGTGCTCCGGCCCGTGCACCGCCGAGGAGCAGCGCGCGGGCAGGGCGCAGCTCGCGGAGATCGAGAGGGAGATCGAGGCCGGGACCGCGAGCGAATCGCAGACCGACTACAACTTCACCGACTGCATGTTCTCCGGACCGAACCTCGGACGGATCGACAAGGTGGGCGATCGGGATGTCGCGCTGATCGCGAACCACTACATCGGCGCGCACGACGTCGACAAGGATGCATGGCGGCTCGCTCTCGAGGTCTGCGGTGGGCTCTACGTCACCGGCACGTTCGGCGGGATGTACGCGGGCTCCTGGGCGCTCGACCAGCTGCGGGTCCGCGAGGCCAACGGTCAGATCATCGTCGACGGCAACAGCGACAAGTGGCGCGGCGTGGTGTTCCGCCTGACCTTGCCCGGGTGCCCGGGAGCGCCCGAGGAGCAGGCCATCGAGACCGAGTGACTCGCTCAGCGATGGTTCTCGATCCGCGCGGCGAACGGCTGGCGAGGCGTGCCGAGGAGCTGGCCGCAGATCCACGTCTTGTCCACGCGCTCGATCACGAGGTCGATGCCCTTCGCGAAGGTCTGCGCGCCGTTCTCGTCGTGGACGATCAGCGCGGCGCGCCGTGGCCCGGAGTCGCGATAGCGGCCGCGATCGATCGCGCCCTTCGCAGTGAGACGGAGCTCGAACGCGTGCTGGTTCGTTCGCGCGGGGAGCCCGCCGTCGCGATAACCCTCGGGCTCGAGGCGGTAGTCGGCGAACCAGAGGCGCGCGCTGCCCTTCGTCACGTACGCATATGCCGAGACGACCTTCGCGAGCGTGTGTCCCTCGGGCCCGGCGAGCTGCGGCGGTTGCTTGCACGCTCCGAGCTCGGCCCAGCTCATCTCGGCGGTGGCCTGCTGGATCGCCCGCGTGCCGTCACTCGGCGGCACCGGCGGCGCCGAGGTCAGCCCCGCGATCACGACGGGCTTCGAGCGATCTGTCAGGGTACCGTCGCCCAGCTGACCGGCGTCGTTCGCTCCCCAGCACGCGACGTCTCCGGACTCGAGCACCGCGCACGCCGACCGCGCGCCGACCGCGATGTCGATCGGCTTGGCAGGGAGCTCGACGAGCTTTGGCGTCGCACGATCGGGGCCAGGCCCGGTGCCGAGCTGGCCGACATCGTTCCACCCAGTGCATGCAACGCCCGAGCTCGTCAGATCGCAGCTCACGTGATCGCCGATCACGCGATCGATCGCGTTCGCCGGGCCCTTCCAGGCGGCGGGCTTTCCGCGCTCGTCCCAGCAGCTCAGCGCGCCGCCCCGGTGCCGGCCACAGCCAAAGCCGATCAGCGTCTCGATGTCGTTCAGGCCCTTCACCACCGTCGCGCTGGTGTGCGTGAAGGCGGTGACGTGGCCATCGCGGTGGAGTGCGAACGCGCGCGCGCCGGAGACCCGGAGTGCGATGACGTCGGTCATCCGCGGGTTGCTCTTCCCCGGGCCCTCGAGGTCGCCCGTGCGCATCAGGACGAACGGTTCGGCCCCGAACAGCCTGACCTCGATCGCCTCGCCGGAGATCGGGACCTCGTCGAGCTGCCCGAGCTCGGTCAGCTCGGCGAACGTGCTCAGCACCCGGCCCTCGGCCGTGACCACGTAGATCCCACCGGTGGGCGAGATGTCGACGGAGACCGCGGTCGTCACGTTCGGTAGCTCGACCGGAGCGGCGGCGATCCGCGCGGTCTTCCCGTCACGTTGCCGACCCCAGCAGCGCACCTTGCCATCGGCGCGGCGCGCGCACCCCACGGTACCGCGCACCACCACCTGGAGCACCTTGGATGTCCCCCCGGTCGCAGCGGGCGGCGACCCGGAGATATCGCCAACTGCGCCGTCGCTCGCGGTTGGGGCCCCATCGATCGCGGCAGCATCCGCGGGCCGCGGCGCGGCGTCGGCCGGTGGCTTGTCCTTCTTGCCGCCGCACGCGGAGGCGAGCAGAGCGACGAGGAGCCACTTCCGGTACATCGCCTCATCGATAGCACGAGCACCCGCGGGGACGCCCTGCCAGCGTCGAGGCGATGTGGAGATCGTCCGCGCTCGTCGCGATCCTCGCCGCGCTCGAAGCCTTAGAGATCGATCGCGACACCGAGGGCGGCCTCGGTCGCGCCCTTGATGGTCTCGGCGAACGTCGGGTGCGCGTGGATCGTCGCGAGCAGGCTCTGCGCGTTGACCTCGGTGGTCTTCGCGAGGGTGAGCTCGGCGATCAGGTCGGTGACGGCGGGCCCGATCAGGTGTGCCCCGACGAGCGCGCCGGTCTCCGCGTGCCACAGCACCTTGACGAAGCCGGTGGTGTCGCCCGCAGCCCGCGCCTTCGCGAGCGCGGTGAACGGGAACCTGCCGACCTTGAGCGGGATGTTCTGGGCCTTCGCCTTCTCCTCGGTGAGGCCGACGGAGGCGATCTCTGGAGAGCAGTACGTGCACGCTGGGATGGCGTCGTAGCGCACCGGCTCGGCGTGGACGTTCGCGATCTTCTCGGCGACGAACACCCCCTCCGCGGAGGCGACGTGCGCGAGGCCGCGGCCGATCACGTCACCGATCGCCCACAGGCCCTCGCCGCACCGGTTCTCCGCGTCGGTCTTGATGAAGCCCTTCTCGAGCTGGATGCCGTGGGCCTCCAGTCCGAGGTTCTCGGTGTTTGCCTGGATGCCGACCGCCACGAGCAGGATGTCGGCCTCGAGGCTGAGCTTGTCGCCCCCCGCGGTCGGCTCGGCGGTGATCGTGACCTTGTCGCCGGTGGTCTTTGCGGAGGTCAGCTTGTGACCGACCAGGCTCTTGATGCCGCGCTTGTCGAACGCGCGCGCCAGCTCCTTCGAGATGTCCGGATCCTCGTTTGGCACGAGACGCGGCAAGAACTCGACGATCGTGACCTCGGAGCCGAGCGAACGGTAGAACGACGCGAACTCGACCCCGATCGCGCCCGCGCCGAGCACGATCATGGACTTCGGTTGGTCGGCGAGGGACATCGCCTTGCGATATTCGATGATGCGGGTGCCGTCGAGCTCGATGCCGGGCAGCGTGCGCGCGCGGCATCCGGTGGCCAGGATGACGTGCTTGGTCGAGATGGTCTGGGTCGCGCCGTCGCCGGCCTTGATCTCGATCTGGTGCGGCTTCCACGCGCCGCCGCGCGGCAGGAGCTTCGCCGTGCCGGCGATCGAGTCGATCTTGTTCTTCTTGAACAGGAAGCCGATGCCCTTGGAGACCTTGTCCGCGATGCCGCGGCTACGCGCGATGATCGCGGGAAAATCGGCCTCGACAGAGCCAACCTTGATCCCGAACTCCTTCGCGTGCTGGATGTGATCGAGAATCTCGGCGGAGCGGAGCAGGGCCTTGGTCGGGATACAACCCCAGTTGAGGCAGATGCCGCCGAGGCTCTCGCGCTCGATACACGCGGTCGCAAGGCCGAGCTGCGCTGCCCGGATCGCGGCCACGTAGCCGCCGGGACCCGAGCCGATCACGACGACGTCGTAGACGAGGGCCTCGCTCACAGCGCCAACGACTCCGGCTTCTCGAACAGGTCTCCAAACGCCTCCAGCCAGCGCGCGCCGAGGACGCCGTCGATGACGCGGTGGTCGCACGACATCGTGACGGTCATCCGCTTGCCCGCGACGATCTGGCCGTCCTTGCCGACGACGGGCTCGTCGACCGTGGTGCCGATCGCGAGGATGCCCGCCTCGGGTGGATTGATGATCGCGGTGAACCGCTCGATGCCATACATGCCGAGGTTCGACACGGTGAACGTCGATCCGCTGATCTCGTGGCCCTTGAGCTGGCGCTTCTTCGCGCGGTCCGCGAGGTCTCGGACCTCCGCCGCGATCGCGCCGATGCCCTTCTGATCGGCGTTGCGGACGACGGGCGTCACGAGTCCGTCCTCGATCGCCACGGCCACGCCGATGTGGACCTGGTGGTAGCGCCGGATCGCCTCGCCTTCCCAGCTGGCGTTGCATTCGGGCACGCGTCGCAGCGCGAGGGCCACCGCCTTGATCACGAGATCGTTGACGCTGACCTTTCGGCTCGCCCCGGTCGCGGGCGTTCGCCCACTCGCTCCATCCTGGGCAGCGAGCAAGTCGTTGAGCCGCTGCCGGAAGCCGAGCAGCGGCGCCGCATCGAGCTTCCGCATGAGATAGAAGTGCGGGACGTCGCGCTTGGCCTCCGTGAGGCGCGCGGCGATGCGCTTCCGCATGTTGCTCGCGGGGATGTCCTCGTAGTCGCCGGCGCCGGCGTCGGGGACCATCTGCCGCGCGTGACGAACGGCGAGCGCCTGGGTCGGCTGCTCCTCGAAGGTCGCGGCTTCCTCGGTCGCGTGGCCGTTGGCCTTCACCGATGCCGCGTCGCCATCAGCCGCAGCTTTGACGTCGCGCTCGACGATCCGACCGCCCGGGCCGGTCCCGGTGATCGTGCGAAGGTCGATCCCGAGCTCGATCGCGAGGGTCTTCGCGAGCGGAGAGGCGAGGATCTTCCCGGCGGCCGCGGGAGCGGCCGCGGGCGCCGCAACGGCGGCGGTCGCCTTCGCGGGACCAGCCTCCTTCGCGGGCGGCGCCGGCGCAGGTGCCGACGGAGCGGGCGTTCCGCCGGAGGCGGCTTGAGCCAGCAGCGCGGTGATGTCCTCACCGGCCTTTCCGATGATCGCCACCGGCGCACCGAGCTTGACGGTCTCGCCTTCCTTGACGAGGAGCTTCAACAGGACGCCCGAGTCCTCGACGTTGAAGTCCATGTTCGCCTTGTCCGTCTCGACCTCGGCGATCAGATCGCCCGGGGAGACCTTGTCTCCCTCCTTCTTGGTCCAGCGGACGAGGACACCTTCCTCCATCGTCGGAGACAGCTTCGGCAAACCGAGGATCTGAGCCATGACTTACTCCAGATACAGCGCGCGCTTGACCGCCGCCACCACGTCGGCGACCTGCGGTTGGACTTGGTCCTCGAGGTTCTTCGCGTAGGGCATCGGCACGTCGTCGCTGCACACCCGCTCGATCGGCGCGTCCAGCGAGTCCATGCACAGCCGCTGCATCTGATACGCGACCTCCGCACCGAACCCGGCGACCGGCCAGCCGATCTCGACGATCACGCAGCGCCCGGTCTTCCGGACCGATGCTGCGAGCGTGTCGACATCGAGCGGGCGCAGGGTGCGCGGATCGACGACCTCGCACTCGATGCCTTCCTTCGCGAGCTCCTTCGCCGCGTCGAGACAGGTCCACACCATCTTCGACCACGCGATCAGCGTGATGTGCGTGCCCTCGCGCTTCACGTCGGCGACGCCGATCGGAATCAGGTGGTCGTCGGGGCCGCCCTCGGGGACTTCCCACGTCGTGTTGTAGAGCGTCTCACCCTCCATGAACACGACCGGGTTGTCGTCGCGAATCGCCGTCTTGAGCAGGCCCTTCGCGTCCTTGGCCGTCGACGGCATCACGACCTTGAGGCCAGGCACGTGAGCGTAGTAGCTCTCGAGCGCTTGCGAGTGCTGGGATCCGACCTGCACCGCCGGACCGCTCGGCCCACGGAACACGATCGGGATGTTGAACTGCCCACCGCTCATCTGGAAGATCTTCGCCGCGTTGTTCACGATCTGATCGATCGCGACGAGCGAGAAGTTGAAGGTCATGAACTCGATGATCGGCCGGAGCCCCACCATCGCGGCGCCGACGCCGATGCCCGCGAAGCCCATCTCCGCGATCGGGGCATCGACGATGCGCCGCTCGGAGAATCGCTGCAGCAGGCCCTGCGTGACCTTGTACGCGCCGTTGTAATGGCCGACTTCCTCGCCCATCACGAACACGTTGGCGTCGCGCTCCATCTCCTCGCGCATCGCCTGGTTGAGCGCTTCTCGGTAACTGATGACGGCCACCGTCTACTCCTTGATCACGTACGGGAGGTACTCGTCCGCCGGCGCCGAATCCTCGGCGAACTTCACGGCGTCCTCGATCTCGATCCTCACGTCCTCTTCCATCGCGTCGAGATCCTTCTCGGGGAAGCCGATCTGGAGGAGCCGCTCGCGGCAGCGGTTCAGCGGATCGCGCCGCTTCCACTCCTCGACCTCGTCCTTGGTGCGGTAGAGGCCCGGATCGCTCATCGAGTGACCGCGGAACCGGTACGTCACGACCTCGACGAGCGTGGGCTCGCCGGTGGTGCGCGCGCGCTCGACCGCTTCGGCGATCCGGCGCTTCACCTTGACGACGTCGTCGCCGTCGAAGCGGTCGCGTGGCATGCCGTGGGCGAGTGCGCGCAGCGAGACGTCCTCGACCGCGAGCGACCGGTAGACGGGCGTGCCCATCGAGTACTGGTTGTTCTCGCAGATCAGCACGACCGGCAGCTTCCACAGTGCCGCGAGCGCGAGACCCTCGGCGAACCCGCCGATCGTCGACGCGCCTTCGCCGAAGAAGCACAGGGTGACGCGGCCATCGCCGCGGTACTTCGAGGCGAATGCCGCGCCCGCCGCGATCGGCACGTGACCGCCCACGATGCCGTAGCCCCCGAGGAAGTTCGTGGCCTTGTCGAAGATGTGCATCGAGCCGCCGAGGCCCTTCACGACGCCGGTCTTCTTGCCGTAGAGCTCGGCCATGATGGGCCGCGCGGCGACGCCCTTCGCATAGGCGTGGCCGTGCTCGCGGTACGTGGCGACGACGTAGTCCTTCGCTTCGAGTGCGGCGATCGCACCGACGCACACGGCCTCCTGGCCGATGATCAGGTGGAGGAAGCCGCCGATCTTGCCCTGGGAGTACGCCTTCGCCGAGGCCTCTTCCATGCGGCGGATCGCGAGCATCTGGCGATACAGCGGAGCCAGCTCGGCGGGGGTGGTCTCGACGAGCTCTTGCTGCTCGTCCGTCTCGACCCGCTTGGTGTCGGGAGTCGTCGGATTGGGGGCGGTCACCACGGGGCGGACCATACCTGATC
>JAYVLW010001042.1:0-6419 GCA_043759315.1 Myxococcales bacterium | reverse complement strand
GATGCAAGTCGTCGGCCTCGCCGACCCAAGAATCCCCGAGGGCCACGCCTTGCTGGTACGCATCGTCTCGATGCTCACGAAGATGATCGGATGAAGTCGTCGCCTACCCCTACGCCTACGCTTACGCCTACGCCAGATCGACCCAACTGAGCTCTGGGGTTAAGTCGCCCGCGTCCTTCCCGGCGCCGCGTCGGGGAATGTGGGACCGCCGGGTTGGCCGGGTCAGCGCTGTGTTCCGCACGTCTCCGCCATGCGAAACTGGAGGAGAGATGTCCGCTGGGGTGAACCCGTTCCTGATCGGCAAGCACCTGCCGATCGTGGTGGGACACCGTGGCGTGCCGAAGCTGCACCAGGAGAACACGCTCGCCGGCTTCAGGCGCGCGGTCGAGCTCGGGCTGCCCGCGGTCGAGCTCGACGTGCGGCTCACGCGCGATCGCAAGGCGGTCGTGCTCCACGATCACAACCTGCGCCGCCTCACGGGCAGTACGTTCGACGTCGATGACCTGACCTGGGATCAGGTCTCTCGCCTGCGCATCCGCCGCGAGTTGCCGATGGGCATCGACGAGCACGGCAAGGAGGTCGGTGTGCGGTACGAGCGGGAGGAGAGGATCCCCCTGCTCGCCGAGGTGCTCGCCGAGGTCGCCGCGCGCGTGGTGATCAACGTCGAGCTCAAGCTCGATGTCGCCCGGCTGTGGGCCACCGAGATCGGTGCGATCACCGCGCAGGTGATCGCGGAGGCCCGCGCGGAGCACCGGGTGATCGTGACGTCGTTCGATCCGCGCAAGCTCGGTGCCGCGGTGCGCAAGGAGTCCCGCCTCGCGGTGGGCTTCTGCTTTGACGACACGATGCTGAACTTCGCGCGCCCCCTGTTGGACCCACGCCGCATGCTCAGCCGCATCCTCGAGACCAACTTCGTCAACCGGCTGCTCGGGACCCGGCTGGTCGGCGCCGAGCACACGCTGATCGGCGCCGGTACGGTCAAGCGCCTCCACGCCCTGGGCGTCGCGATCGGCACGCATACGCTGTTCCCGATGGGCTCCACCACCGGCAAGCCGATCGATCCCTCGGCGATGACCGATGCCGAGGTGTTTCGCCTGCGCGAGCTGGGTGTCGACTGGATCGAGAGTGACGACCCCGAGCGGCTTCAGGCGCTGATCGGCTAGTCGAGTCGCCAGGGCGCGCCTCCCCCAGCATCGAGCCGCCCCACCTCGGGCTGGAGCGTCGGATCGTGCACGGACGTGCACGACGCGTGCGTCTCGGTGCGCCAGTCGAGGTTGTTCGTGACCTGGAACGGCGCATTGCACGGCGGTCCGCGCCTTGCTTCGCTACGCGCCATGCGAATCAAGCGTCTGTCTCCTGGCCTCGCTGCCCTGTTGTTCCCCGCATGCGTGGCCGCGCCCGCGGACACCGGCACGAACACGCAGGCGATCATCGGCGGTCAGACAGCGTCGACCGCGACGTTCCGCACGGTCGTCGATCTCGAGACCGGACCGGGCGACTGGTTCTGCACCGGCACGCTGATCGACAAGGACTGGGTGCTCACCGCCGCCCACTGCATGGACGGCGCGACGGTCGGGAGTCTCAACATCCGCCTCGACGATGACAACATCAACGACACCACGGGCGGCATCGTCGTGGCGGTCGCCGAGATCCACGCGAATCCGATGTTCAACTTCCAGGACTGGGACAACGACATCGCGCTGCTCAAGCTCGCGACCTCCGTCACCGACCGAGAGGCCACGCCGATCAGCCGCGATCCAGTGGCCTTCGCAACGTCCGTCACCGAGGTCGGCTATGGCGACGCCGACAACAACGGCGGCGGAGCGGGCCGGCTGCGCAAGCTCGTGACGCCCACCGTCGACTGCGCGATGGCGGCCGATCCCGGCATCACGAACGCGAACCTCCTCTGCTTCAATGCCTCCGACGGGACCTCGAGCTGCTACGGCGACTCCGGCGGACCGGCGTTCATCACCGTCGCCGGCAAGCTGCAGGTCGCCGGTATCACGTCGGGCGGGACGGGCAACCAGTGCACCGAGGGGTGGGACCTCTACACGTCGGTCCACGGCGAGCTCGCGTTCGTCGATCAGGTCATGCTCGGCACGCCGCCGCCGAACCCGGATCCGGACCCGAACCCGAACCCGAACCCGGATCCGATGAACCCTGACTCGGGTGATCCCACGAAGGCCCCGGGCGACTCCGGCGGCTGCTCCACCGGTGGCGGCGGCGGCGGGCTGCTGCTCGTCGGTGCGGCTCTCGCTACGGTTGTCTCGCGGCGACGTAGTCGCGGAACCGACCGCACTCCTTGAGGACTTCCTTGTAGTACTTCGTGTTCGAGAACTTCGCGAAGATCGGAAACCAGGTCTTCGGCAGCATCATCCCCGCATCGATGAAGTCCTCGGGTCGCGCGGCCTGCTCCTTGTAGACCAGCGTGCCGAGCTCGGACTTGGCCGCGAGCCACGCCGCCTTGGCCTTGAGCTCGCGGTTGCCGGACGAGTCGTAGACCTTCTTGTAGTAGCGCTCGGCGAGCCGCGCATCGGTCGTGGACTGGTGCGTGGGATCGGTGAACGCGCGCGCGTTGCCGTGGTGCGTGATGTTGTAGAGCGCGTTCCCGATCGCGAGCGCCGCCTGTGCGCCCGCCTCGCCGCCGCCCTTCGCCGCGAGCTCGAGCTCCGCGAGCCGGTCGACAAGGTTCTTGTGCGTCCACTTCGCCTTCTCGCCAAACTTCTCGTGATCGCAGTCGTGGCAGTCGATCACGTGGATCACGAACGGATCGGTCCTGAGGAGGGACGACGCCGCCGTGGTCTTGTCGAACACAGCCTTCGCACCGGAGAAGTCACCGTCGAGCGTGAGCCGCACCGCGAGCTCGAGCTGGAGCGCGTCCTTGACGTGCGAGCCGTCGACGACGAACCGGTCGAACTCGGTGGTGCGCTGGTCGGTGCGCGCGATCATCTCCTTGAGGAACGGCACGGACTGCCACTTCGCGTTGACCTTGCGCTGGAGCGACTGGTCGCCACCATCGAAGTCATCGGTGACGGTGTGCGCGAGGAACTCCGCGTCGACGATCTTGTTCGCTGCCACGTAGGCGAGCGCGAGCTTCGTGCGGACCTCGTTCGTGACCGAGTGCATGCGCCCGAACGCCGGGTCGATGTCCTTCATCAGCGTGGCGAGCTCGGACTCGTTGGTGGGATTCAGCTTCCAGTCCGCGACGAGCGCGACCGCGAGGCTCGCCTTGGCCTGGCTCGCCACACGCTTGTCGCCGGGTGCTCCGGCGACCGCCTTCGCCATCCGCATGCGCGCCGTGGCCAGATCCCCGCGCTTCGCCGCGATGTGGCCGGCGATCAGATCGTAGAGCCAGGGCTTCGTGGTTCCCGCGGCGCGCGCGAGCTTGTTCGCGAGCGTCTCGACCCTGGCGTACGCCGTCTTCTGTGCGGCGATCTGCGCCTTGTCGGGTTGGTTCGTGAACGACGCGTCGATCAGGCTCTCCGCGTGCCCGAGCTCGCGCACGACGAGGAGCGGCACGAGCGCGGACTTCGGGTCGATCTTGAGGATCTCCTGCGCCGCGACCAGCGGATCGTGCTTGAGGCCGACCATGCGCCACATCGCGGCCTTGTCGCCCTTGTCCTTCGCCAGCTTGAGCGCCTCCCTCCAGTCCGCCTCCTCGGCGGGCCTGAAGTCCTGGATCGCGAGGCCGGTCAACGGGTAGTAGCCGGCGTGGATCCGCGCGAGCTCGAGGTTCGCGCGCGCCGCCTTGCCGTCCTTCCGCAGCGCGCCCGCGGTGTAGTAACGCGCCCGCCACTTGAGATCCTCCGACGGGGCCGACAGCGTCGCCAGGTTGGCATCGAAGTACGAGACCGCCTTCGCCCACTCCTTGCGATAGAACAGCGCGCGCACGACGGCGAACGCGTAGCGCTGCTGGAGGAACGCATCCTTCGCCGCCTTCTGCCCGCGCTGCGCCGCGGCGAGCTCCTTGGCCAGCGGATCCGCGGGTCGTGGCTTCTGATCCCACATCTCGAAGCTGACGTTCGGCTCCATCCGCCTCAGGAGCTCGACGAGCTCGACGGCGGCGTACAGCTGCTTCTGCGCGGCGGGGCTCGTCCACAGCGAGCTCGTCTCGAACCCCTTCGGCGCCTTCTGCGACTTTCCGGACAGCCGCTGCTCGATCGCGAAGATGTCCGCGAGCGACGACTTCATCAACACCTGCTCCCAGTCCGCGGGCGTGACGGCATCCTTCAGGTAGCCGTGCCAGTCGTCGAACATCGCCTGCGTCGAGCACTCCGCGCAGGCGCCGCCGTAGCCCTCGGTGAACGGGTCGTACTCGAGGCCTCCCCACGAGTCGTCGCCGAGCACGCCCGGATCGAACGTGGTCATGTCGGCGATCGACGGCTCCCAGCCCGCACACGCCTCCGCGTCGTCGTGCTTGACCAGCAGGCTCGCCGCCGAGGCGAGACCGACGATCAGCGCGGCGCTAGCGAAGCGAGCGAAACACCCTGTCCAGCTGATCCGTGCCATGGCGCGTGAGGTTCCTTTCCGAGAGATCGAACAGGGTGATGGTCCGCGCGGTCCCGTCGCGGCGCAGATGAGACGCCAGCATACCCGCGGCCGCCATCGTCTCGGCCGGGCCGGTGACCTCGATCTTGAGGACATCGCCCTCGCGCAGGAACGTGCCGTGAAGGAACGCCGAGCGCGTCGCGACGAACCGTTCCGGTCCGTCGGCAGCGAGGAAGTCGAGCGCCGGGAGCTCGGCCGGATCGGTGCTCTGCATCAGGCCCACCACCAGGTCGTCGCGCAGGTGCACCGTCCACGACCAGATCGGCAACGCGACGTCGAGTGGCAGCGGGTAGTCGTCGATCCGCGCGAGGTACTTCGCGGCGCTGTCCGCGTCGAAGATCATCCGCGCCTCGGGATCCGCCGAGAACTTCCCCATGTTGTAGAACATCAGCGTGCCGCGCTCCACAGGGGGAACGCCGGTGCGCTCGCGGAACTTCACCTGGTGCAGACGGATCGTCGAGCTGAGGGGAAGCGCCGAGGCCTTCTTCAGCTCGCGCAGGAGGCCGAAGAACCCCGCGCGTGTGGAGTCGGTCCAGTCGCAGTCGAGCTGCAGCTCGCGCGGGCGGAACCCGAGGGCGACGGCGCGGCCCTGGACGTCGGCCCACACCTTGCGCGCGAGCATCGGGAGCTGCGCAGCCGTGACGTGCTTGAACACGTCGGCCTTGATGTAGACGACCGGCACGATCTCGACGCCCGCTGGCACCTTCGCTCCCGCGCCCAGCGTGACAGGTCCGAGCGGCACCGTGGTCTTGTCGTCCTCGCTCCACGCCAGGTCGAACATCCGCACGTAGATCCGCTCGACGCGCAGCGCCGTCACCGCCTCGCGCTCGGCCGGCGTCAGCGCGAACGTCGTGCGCCAGAAGTAGAACGCGCGGTGCGCCGGCGGAGCGTCGGCGGCGCTCTGGCCGCACGCGGCGACCATCGCGACAAACATGAACAACCTGACCACGATATGAAAACGCACCGCAGCGAAGTCTATTTCTTCGCGGTGCGGCGCGCAGACCGTCAGGTAACTACTTCGCGAGCTTGCCGGCGACCGGCGGAGCCTTCTTCACGGCGGCGAGGAACTTGAGCACCTTGCCCTTGATGGTCGCCGTGTCCGGGTTCTTCTTGATCTCGATGAACAGGATGGCGGCCTTCTTCTCCTTCCGCCACTGATCGAACTTCGCGCGGACTTCCTTCGTGAAGTAGTCCTTGTCGTAGTCGAGCTTGTCGACGTACTCGTAGCCGACGTTCTTCTCCTCGTCGAAGCCGTCGAGGTCGAAGCTCGTACCGTCATACTCGAACTTGTAGTTCGTCTTGATGTTGAGCTTGCCTTCCTTGGCCATCGTCCAGTTGATGAACGCCTCGACATCCGACTCCTGCCACATGTCCTCGGCAGGCCCGATGCCGCCGCCTTCGCGGTAGACCCGGAACTTCGGCGCCGTCTTGGCGAGCGGCTGCCCGTCGACCGAGCCGTCCTTCATCTCCACGTTCGGCGTGGGGTTCGGCGCCTTGTCCACCGGCTTCGCCTGCTGCTGCGGCGGCGGCGGCGGCGGGGCCGGCGCCTTCGCCATGTCGGCGCTCGCGACACCACCGGCGAGCACCGTCGCGCCGCCGATGATACCGGCGTTGCGGTACATGGCGCTGCGGGTCGGGAACTCGGGCTTGCTTCCAGCGGCCACCGGCTTCACGGCGAGCTCGCGCTGGGTGGCAGCGGGCATGGGCTTCGATACAACCGGTAGCTTCTTCTTCATGGGTTGGCTCCGTCGTCGGCTTGGTCGTTGCGGTCAGTTCGGATCTGGATGAGCTTCGGAAGAGTTGGATACAGCTTCTGCATGAACACGGGGTTCCGCTCGCGCCACAGCGTGTTGCCCACGCGGTTCGCGATC
>JAYVLW010001041.1:0-9748 GCA_043759315.1 Myxococcales bacterium | reverse complement strand
CCGCCTCGGTGACCTGCTCGAGCTCGTCACGCGGATTCGCAGTCGACTGGCGGCACCGACCGCGTAGTCACGCGGCGAGCTTGCCCATCCCCTCGTATTCGACGCGGGCGGCGCGGTCGAGGTGGGCCATCGTGATCGTCTCGTCGCGGTCGGCCGCGATGAACGCGGCCCGCAGCACCGCGTTCTTGATGTAGCCGGCGCTCATGGCGAACCTTCGGCCCAGGCACTCGTAGTCGACCGTGCCCGCTCGCGGCGCCGTCGCCGGCAACAGCGCCTGCCAGATCGCGGCACGCTCGTCGGCCTCCGGGAGAGCGAACCGAAGGTGCAGCGAGAGCCGCCGCTGGAACGCCGGATCCATGTTGCTCTCGTGGTTGCTCGTGAGCAGGCAGATGCCGGTGTACGTCTCCAGCCGCTGCAGCAGGTAGTTCGTCTCGAGGTTGGCGTACCGGTCGTTGCTCGACTTGACGTCCGTGCGCTTGCCGAACAGCGAGTCCGCCTCGTCGAACAGCAGGATCGCGTGCCCTGCCTCCGCCGCATCGAACAGGGCGGCGAGGTTCTTCTCGGTCTCGCCGATGAACTTCGACACCACCTTCGAGAGGTCCACCTGATACAGCTCCAGCCCGAGCTCCCTGGCGATCAGCCCGGCCACCATGGTCTTGCCCGTCCCCGGCGGCCCGGAGAACAGCGCGCTCACGCCGAGCCCCTTGCCGACCTTCGCGCCGAAGCCCCATTGCTCGTACACCGTGTGCCGGCCGCGGACCCGGGCCATCAACTCCAGGATCGAATCGATCTGGTCCTGCGGCATCACGATGTCGTCCCACGTCTGCGTGATGGAGATCCGGCGCGCAGATGCCCCGAGCCGCTCGTCGAGCACGGCGCGGACGCCGAAGTACACGTGCGCCACTTCGAGCTCGCATCCCGCCGCGCGCGCCTTCGCCGCCTCGGCAGCACGCACGATCATGCCCGGCGCGAGTGGATGGGTCGCGGCGAGGCGCGCCGCGTCCTCGAGCGTCCCCTGCCCCAGCGCCGCGTGCCACAAGGCCGCGCGCTGCGCGTGCGTTGGCGCCACCATCTCGATCACCACGACCGGCCGGTCCCAGGTGACATGTGGCCGCTGGATGCCGCACGTGACGAGGATGTTTCCCGCGATCAGCGGCGAGAACTCGTTCGCGACGATGGCGAGGCCGTCGGCATCGAGCGCATCGAGGTTGCACAGGAGCGGGGTCTTGTCGGCGAGGCGGCACTCGAGAGCCGCCTCGCGGAGCCGCTGCGAGCGCGTGGCGGCGTCACCCAGGCGTGCTGCATCGACGACGTGCGCGCGGAGGCCCCGTGCTTCGAGCGCTTCGAGCAACAGGCTGCGACGACCACTGGCCACGGGGCCCGACACCACCAGCGTCACGCGTGTCGCCGCGAGCGCCTCACCGACGCCGACGCGTACGCTGGGATCGACCGCAAGCGGGTGCCCCGCCGCCTGGGACGGGGTGCAACTCGAACGCGGAGCGCGATCCACGACGTGGGCCACGATCCGTCGCGACGCGGAGACCCCCCGCCCCGCACGGACGCGCGCGTCCACGACGAGCTCTGCCAGCCCGCAGCGCGTCAGCTCGTCGACCTCGGCACCGAACACGCGCACCAGCAGCCGATCGCTGAGGCACGTACTGCCGCCGAGCGCTTCGGCGAGCCGACCGAGCGCCGGCTCGAGATCACAGCACACGAGGAGCCAGAGCGCCTCGTGGTCGGCTTGCGGAAGCCCGAGGCTGACGAGCGGATCATCGGCGGGATTCGCGCCCACCCGCGCCTCGATCTCGCCCGCCAAGGCCGCTGGATCCGCGAGCTCGGCGCACGCCTCACCAGGGAGATAGCCGAGACGCCTGCCTCGATCGACCTCGGTGGCGAGCACGGCGAACGCCCATTGCATGCGAGCGTCGAGGAGATCCTGGCGGGAGGCGTATGCGGTCATCCTCCGGCTATCGTTCGGCGGTCATCCTGGTTGCGTAAGAACCGCGCAATGCCTTGATTTCAAGGCGGTCCTGAGCCATCGGGCGAGAAGCCTGCGCTGTGACCGATCATCAGCTGCGTCGGGTACAACACGCCCGTCCACGCCTGGAACGTGACGGCCATGCTGACACCTGGGCAGAAGCCCGGCGAGGAGGGGCGGTGCGTCGCCCAGATCCACTTCGTCTTTGGGTCAACCGCGACGTTCGTGACCTCGACCGTGAACGGCTTTTCGCACTCGTTCATTCTCGGGTAGCGCGAGGAGGGAGGCCCTGCCACGCCGCCCCCGTCGTCATCACGGACGCCGATCTCCGCCTCGGCATTCGCCATCGCCGAGAACGAGCCCATCTGCCAGTGGACCCCGCCCTCGTCGTCCACGTTCTTCGTTCCGAGGATCATCTGGCGCCAGACCCCGGATGACAGGTACCGCGTGACCTCCTGCTGCAGGCGCGCCATCGCAGCCGGATCATCTTTTCTCACGGAGTCGTGTTCGTGAACGTGGTTGTCGAAGCCGATCGCCGAGAAGGCCACGTGGTCGCCGGTGTCGAAGAATCCCGCGATCAACCAGGCCTCGCGGTTGATGACGGGAGCACGCGAGTTGATCGAAAGCTCCTTCACGATCGGCAGGGGGTCGGAGGTGGTTGCGAGCGGCCGCGCAGGACACGCGGGGGCGGGCGTCTGCGACGGGGCGCATGCCGCCGCCAGGACAAGAGCAGCGGTCGCCACGAGGAGCGTACGCACCTTCATTCCTCCACGAGGTCAGGTTGATCGGCCGTGGACACGATGTGCACGGTCCCGACGGTAGTCGAACTCGAGGTGTTTTGTGAATTCTTCTCCCCACCCGAAACCTTGCCACCGTCCGATGTCGATCTCTTCACCCTGATCGCCATCGACACCGAGCTCTTGAGCGTCGTCGACATCAAGTACTTCGCAAACTGCTCCACCTCGGTGTCCGTGATGTGTCGCTCGCCCCACTTCGTTGCACTCCCTCCTCTGCCGGTCTGCGAGTCCTCCTTCTTTCCAGAGACCTTGAAGTCGCTGCTAAGGCTTGGCGACAGGTCGATCGCGAGCGTGCCTCCGATCAGCCTCTTCGCGATCCAGCCGATGATCGGGATGTCGGGGACGAGGTCTACGGTTCCCTTGACCTGTCCGTTGAGCTTCGTACCCGAAGACGTTTCGGTGCCGCTCGACTCGCCATGAAACACGGTTGTCTCACTGGTCGTCTGCTGTTCGAACAGCTTGTCGAACACGCCCTTGATGCCGGTTCGAAGCGAGTGTTCGACCTGCGACAAGCGTTGTGACTCGACGGCGCTGACGTTCGTGGCTTCGTTCTCGGTCTGATTTCCGAAGCTGGTCTCCCCGACCACCGTCTTCTCGCCATTCGTCGTCGTCGACGAGCTGACGCTTTTGTCCTTGACCACGGTGGGCACGTCGACGCGCAGGCGGAACGAACGACTCGCGCCGACCGGTCGATACTTCAGGTCACTCGTGTTCACGCTGGCACTCTTCCCGTGGTCGGTTCGCTTGACCACGCCATGTGTTCCCGGATCCTCCATGCGGGCTGCGAGCACACGATCGAGGGCGGCCTGCGCTTCGCTCTCGTCGACGAAATCATCGAGGCCGGCCACGAAGTCACGCACGATCTCTGCGTGATGCTGTCTCGCGTCGGCGCCATCGCTGCGCGAGGGTGAGCGCACGCTGAAGTCGAACGTCGGCCGCTGACCGAAGCTGACGGCCGCCGAGACCAGGCCTCCTCGATCCTTCGGGTGAGCGAACGATCCGACGAACGCGGGGCCCGTCGACGCCAGCGTGACGCCGTGAAAGTGCTGCGGGGACGGCGCGCGCTCACCCGCCTCGCCGTCCGGCGAGATCGCGAGATCGTTGAGATACAGCGCGCTGTTCTGCGTCCGCGCTGCGGGATGCTTGCCCGCCGTCGCCCCGTGCGTCCGGAAGTTCACGGTCCACGCCGTGTCGACGGTCTGCCCGTGTGCCGCGAGGCGATCGACCTGCTCCGCGGTGGGTGGCGGTGCCTCGGGTGTCGGCGGTGCCGCGACCGGCTGGGCGCTCGACGCCTTGCCCGGCGTCCCGGTCTCGCGCTCGCCCATGACTATCGCCTCCCCACGGCCAGCGCTTCGCGGCGGCGAGCGTCGGCCAGAAAGTTGATCAGCCGACCGCGGCGCTCGCAGGTGAGCCGCGCGAACTTGTTCGCGAGCTCGTCGCCCCGCTTTGCGTTCGCGAGGCGCGCTTGCAACGCGCGCGCTTCGAGGACCGAGAGCTCCGCGAACATCGCACCGAGCTCGTGCTCCTTGCGCGCGAAGCCGACCGCCGCGGTCTCGCCGGTGCCGAGCGGCGCATCGAGGATCGCGATCAGGCGCGCGTCGACCGTGTCGGGACGCGGCACCGAGGGTGGGCGGATGGCGATCGTGGGGGAGGACGGACGAGGTTCCGCGAGCCCACGCGGCGGAACATCGTCGTTGCGGTACAGGGAGCTGATTGCGGCCATGATGGACGCCTATCGACATGACCTCGCCGCGGTTGCCTGGTTTCGTCAACCCGAGTCGCGACGGTCAGTTATGGCGCTTCGAACGCGCCGGAGTCGGCGGGGCCGCCGGCGGGGTTCGGGCGCGCCTTGCCCTCGAAGTCGACCTTGACCATGTTGAGACCGGGCTCGGCATTTCCCTTCGCGACGCTGGTCACGGCGAGGTGACAATCGCCCGCGGCGCGGTTCGCGAAGATCGTGTCGATGCCGACCGCCTGATTGCCCGTGCCCGTCGAGGTCACGGCCTTGTCGTCGAACACCGAGTACCGGGTCTCGCAGGTCCCGGTGATCGGGTGGCCGCTGTTGTACGCGAAGATGTTGCTCGTCACGACGACCCCCGCACCACACGACAAGGCGGCGCCATCGGACGAGACGGCCGTGGTGTTGACGATCGTGTTGAACCGGATCGTGCTGCCGGCGCGGAGGCTACCGAGAGAGATCGAGTCGTTGAAGCCATCTCGGTGGATGATGAGGTTGTTCTCCATGACCAGGAGGCCCGAAGACAGCTGGACCGAACCATCGCGGGACGACTCGAAGCGATTGCGCGACACGGTGAGCTCGCACTGTGTGCCAGCGTCGCCGACGATCGTCATCTCGAACGTGTTTCGCTCGATCAGCGCCGTCGAGTTTGGACAGCTGATCCGCATGGCGTTCGCGTTCGCCAGGCTCCCCACACGCGAGCGGATGACCTGAAGGTTGGCGCCGTTGACTGCGTTGACGGCGAGCCCGCCGTCCCCGCTGAGCTGCAGGTTGTAGAGCCGAGCCCGCGCCGCACCCATGACCGCGACCCCGGCGAGGGTCGTCGTGACCGGCGCGCGAATGCTGAATCCCTCGATGGTCACCTTCGCGGGGGCCTGCACCGTGAACGTCGTCATATTGCCCGTGCTCAAGCTCGTGTCTTCGCCGTCGAGAATGCGGTCGCTCGTCAGCGTGACCATCGGCGTGGACAGCGAGCCGCCCAGAACGTGGACTACCGGGCGAGCGCCCGCGTTCGCGATCGCGTACGCGATCGTCGCGCAGGGCGCCGTCCGCGTGCACATGCCGACGTCGGTGCCCATCATCGTCACGAAGGTGACCTGCGCATCGGCGACGCACGTCCCATCGGCCTCGATGCACACCCCTCCCGCGCACTCGCTATCCATCGCGCAGCCGCGGCACGCGCGCTCGCCCGGGTCGCAGATGGGGGCGTCCATCGCGCAGTCGGAGCTCATCACGCAGCCAACGCACGCACCGTCGCTCGCACACACGTCGTGCGCCGGATCGGTGCAGTCGGTGGAGGTCGCGCAGGCAGCCTGGCACGCCTGGTTCACACAGAACGGCGCGGCCGGATCTGTGCATTGCGCCGCGCTCTCGCAGGTGTTCTTCGGCTTGTCCAGGACGTCGCCACACGCGGCAACGAGCACGATCAACGCGACAAGGTAGAGCGTCCGCATATCCGACGACTATCGCACGACAAGCGTCGGCGCCAGCGTGACCAACAGCGCTTGCGGTGCGGGCAGTTACGCTGCTACACGCGAGGTATGGAGCGCATCGTCCACGTCTGCAACGGCGACTCGACCGCCGACACGTTGTCGCTCGCGGATCTGCCCGGCGAGATCCGGGTCTGGGCGGACGCGCTGGACCAGGGCCCGCTGCTGCCGGTCTCCGATGCCGAGCACTACAAGGTGCGCGGCGAGTTCTGGGCGTCACGGGGGATCACGGACGACGGGCGACTCGCGGCGTGGGATCGCGGTGTCGACGAAGCCGCCGCCGCTGAAGAAGTGATCCTATGGTTCGAGCACGATCTGTTCGATCAGCTCGCCCTCGCCCGGCTCCTCTCCCGGCTCGCCCGCAGGGGTCTGCCGCAGACGCTGACCATCGTCTCGATCGATCGGCACCCCGACGTTCCGAACTTCCTCGGCTTTGGCCAGCTCAAGCCCGAGCAGCTCGCCGAGCTGTGGCCGCGCCGCACGCCCCTCTCGCGCGACGCCGTCGACGAGGCAATCTCGGCTTGGATCGGCGTCACCGCCGCGGATCCGCGCAGCCTCCCGTTCCTGACCCGCCGCGTGAAGGCGATGCCGTTCCTCGCCGGCGCGCTCGAGCGGCACCTCGAAGAGTTTCCGGATCCCACGAGCGGCATGTCGCGCACGGAGCGCCAGGTGCTCGCCGCGATCGCCCGCAACGAGGGCAGCGAGGCGGCGCTCGTGCAGCAGTCGCACGCGTCCGACCCACGGTATCCGATCACCGAGACCTATCTCGCATCGGTGCTGAAGACGCTCCGCGGCTGCGGCTTCGTCGATGGCAACGTGATCACGGCGCTCGGCCGCCAGGCGCTCGCCGGTGCGATCGACCGCGTCCACGAGGTCGGCATCGATGAGTGGCGCGGCGGCGTGCACCTCGCCGGCAAGGGCCCGGTGTGGCGGTGGGACAGCCGCGAGCGGAAGCTGATCGAGCGCTGAGATCAGGCCGCGACCGAAGCGAGGCCACCAGCGTGGCGCTCGACCTCGGCGTTCATCGAGCCTTCGAGCATGTACATCCACATCCGGAGGTCGCCGCGCAGCGACCACCACGCCGCCTTCGCACCACCCCAGCTCGCGGGCCGGTTCTTCTCGAACGCGAAGTGACCGATCCACGCGAGACCGTACCCGGCCACCGGCGCGGCGAGCAGCGCGGCCGGATAGAACGGCGCGACTGCGACACAGCCCATCGCGATCGTCGTGCCGACGAAGTGCAGCTTGCGGCACGTCGCGTTCTGGTGCTGCGAGACGTAGTAGGGCCAGAACTCTTCGAAGCTGTTCGGGGGCGTCATGCGCCGACTATGGCCTGATCGGCGCGCCTCTGTCGACGCCGCCATAGGCGTCCCCGCCGTAGCCCTGCCCACCCACCGAACCCGCAGGCATCGGCGCGAGGCGCACCACAAGCGGGGCCTCCTTGAACGTGCCGATGTACTGACCGCCCGGCACCGGCTTGAAGCGGCCGTTCAGCTTCGCAGTGCACTCCTCCCACATGCAGAACCTCTCGCCGGCGAACGCGAGCTCGTCGCCGGCGACCGTCACTTCCCCGCGGAGCCGTTCGCCGCCGTTGACCTTCGTCAGCCGGAGCTTTGCGCCTTGACGGGTGATCTCGCAGCGAAACTCGAGGCGCTCCTTGTCGTCGATCGAGCACCAGTAGTGTCCCGTCGGATCGTGCGAGCTCGAATCGAGGCTCGTCGGACGCTGGGTCACGGCAGGGGCACCACTGCCCCAGCATGCGCCGAGACCGGCAATGAGGCTGAGGATCACGCCGACCTGCGGAGAGCACGAACGTCCGTCGATCACTCTCCCTGCAGCCTACCCGAGAACGAGGACCCGAACGCGGGTATCGTAGGCCGGTGCGGTCTCGGGTATTCACGTTACTCCTCGTCGCTGCATGCGGGGACAACCTCACCGGGATCCCGCTCGACGAGGTGGACCAGGCGCGCCAGGACGCGGAATGCTCCCGTCTGCTGCGCTGTGGACTGTTTGCCGACGCAACAGTCTGCGACGCGTACTTCCGACCGCGGAATCACGACAGTCGGAACGCTGCTGTCCGCGCTGGCTCGATCCGATACAACGGCGTGGCAGCGGAGCGCTGCTTTGCATGGCTCGCGGAGTCGAGCTGCGACGCGACCTCGAGCTCGGCACGGTTTCCTCCACGCGACTGCGACGGAATCTTCGTCGGAACGATGGCCCTCGGCACAAGCTGCTACCTGGACACGGAGTGCGAGTCCGGCGTGTGTGACCAGCCGACGTGTTCACGCGACATGTGCTGTGGGGGCGTGTGCGGGCTGCCGCGTCAGCGCCACACGGTGGACTCGGCATGCGCCGATGACCGCGACTGCACGCGAGGTACGTACTGCGGCGGCAACCAGACCTGCCAGAGACTCGAGGCAGCGGGCGGTCCCTGTTTCAACGATAGCCAATGCGCGGATCAGCTCGCGTGCATCGGGCCGGGCGTCGATCCGGGAACCTGTCGACCTCTGCCCCTCCTCGGCGAATCGTGTCCGTATTTGCGATGCGCCGAGATCGGAGCGCTCTGCAGCGGCTCACAAGTTTGCGTGTCGTCCGGACCTGGAGCGGCTTGCTCGGGCGACGCGGAGTGCTCGTTCTTCGGGCTCTGCGATGGAACACGCGATGTCTGCGGTCCAGTGCCCACACTTGGGCAACCATGCGTCACCCGCTGCTCGGGCGAATCTTGGTGCGACCGCAGGGGTCCTGAGCCGATCTGTGCTGCTCCGCTCGAGACCATGGCGGCGTGCATGACCGACGAGGCGTGCGAGAGCCGCCTGTGCGAGGAAGGCCCGATCTTTGACTACTGCGCTGCGGCGCCGCTCTGCTTCTGAACCGAAAAGCGAAAGGAGGGCGATTGCCCTCCTCTCTTCACACGGCAGTCGGATTCAGGGGACGACCGTGATCTTCAGGTTGCCGGGGTCATTCCCCGGTGTGTGGCAGTACCAGCCAACGCTCGCTACGGGAGCGGTCGGCACCTGATCGTACGTCTGCGTGAGGCCCGTGATGTCTGCCTGCTCGTGCTTGAGCCCGGCAGCGTTCGGCTCTGCCATGTGGATGCGCACGGCGTCGGTGGTCGACGTGTTGACGAAGCGAAGCGTGGTCCCGACCTTGATCGTCGTCGTGGTCATGCCCGCCGGGTAGACGCACTGCGCGCCGTTGTTCGTGACGCTGATGGTCACCCGATTCGTTGCCGTAACCGCGGAGGTGACCGACTGGGCGCCGAGGGAGCTGGTGGCGTCGATCTTGACCGTTCCTGCGAGCGCTGCGGTGTTGCTCGGAATTGCGAGCGTCAGTACTGCGGTAGCAGTTCCATTGGCCGGAACGTTCACGGTCGTGTTGTTCAACCCGGCGGTCCAGGCAGTGACCGGGGCTCCGCCGCCGTCCACGACGGAGGGCGCGAGGGTCACGGCACCAGCGAACCCGCCGCTCGACGTTAGGGTCACGGTGACCTGGTTCGAGGTCATCAACTCGGTGTTGATCGTCGCTTTGTCAACGGTGACCGCCAGCCTCGGCGTCTCGGAGACCGCGGCATCGGCGCCGTCTCCTCCGCCGCCGCCGCCACCACCGCCACCACCCCCGCCGCCGGCATCACCGACTTCACAGCCGGCTACCAGCGACATTCCAAGAAGAAGAGTGGCGAGAGTGCTGCGCATGTTGCGCAAGTACTACAAACCTCGTGCCGAAGTTAACGTTGCGTTACTACTGG
>JAYVLW010001040.1:0-4625 GCA_043759315.1 Myxococcales bacterium | reverse complement strand
CGTCGCGGTGGCGCGCGATCCTGCCGAGCATCCCGACGTGCGCCAGGACGCACGCCAGCGCCTCAAGCGACCTCCAGTCGAGACCCTCGCACCGTACGTCGCAACGCTCACGACCGACCAGCTCCGAGCGCTTCGAGCCGTGCTGCGCGGCGAGGAAATCCCGTGCTCGTGCGGGCGCTCGGCGCCACCGACGACAGAACCAGGTCCGGAACCTGCCAACGAGCAGCCCGAGCCAGGTCCGGAACCTGCTACCGAAGTCGCAGCGAAGCGGCACGTCATGCCGACCGTGCCGACCTCGCGATACCCGGAGTGGTAGCTACGCCCGCACGAGCACGTTGCGAACCTGGGTGATCGCCAGCGGCTTGCCCGTGCGAGCGACACGACCGCGCTCGGCGAGCGTGGCGACGATCGACCGGAGCGACACGCCCGCGTCACGGAGCGCCCGGATCTCGGCGACCACGGCTTGCTCGGCGGGATCCTCGACGAGCGCGATCCCGTCGTCGGCCACGCGGTAGCCGAACGGTGCGTTACCCGTGGTCTGGCCGAGCGAGCGTTTGTGCTGGAGGGCAGCGCTCGTGCGCTCCGATCCGGTTTCGCGTTCCCAGGCGGCGACGCTGGTAAGCAGGTTGAGCACGAGGCGACCCGCGGCGCTGCGCGTGTCGATCTGCTCGCCGACGGAGAGTAGCGACCGGCGACCGTCGCTGAACACCTCCAGGAGGTCCGCCAGGTCGCGCACGGAGCGAGTCAGGCGATCGAGCTTGGTCACGATGATCGCTTCGGCGTCCCCTCGCTGGAGGGAAGCCAGAGCACGCTGGAGGGCAGGGCGCCGCAGGTTCTTGGCCGACACGCCCGCGTCGACCTCGACGCCCACGAGCTGGATCTCGTAGAGCGAGCAGTACGCCGCAACCTTGGCACGCTGCGCGTCGAGGGAGACACCGCCCGTCGCTTGCTCGTCGGTGCTGACACGGAGATAGGCGATCACGCGGGTCGTCATGGTCTCCACAGTGAGCACGCACGACGTCGCGATCAAGATGCGACCCCAGGTTGATCGCGTGATCGCGATGTTGATTGTCGGTCCGGATCTTGAACGTGCGGATCTCGATTCCTCGTCGAGACGGTGCAAGAGCTGGTTCAATCCGCGCACGCATGAGGTGGTTGGCACGGCGGTGGTCTTGACGATCTGATCACATGATCCCGTGCGGTCATACGATCGCTTGCGCAAGTTCACCGTCGGAAATTTTGGATCTGGATCGCGCTCCCATAATTTTCGGGATCCTGATCGGACTCCCAGAATCGTCTCGTCCTCGTCGATTTCATTCCTCATGCGTGCGCGGATTGAACCAGCTCTTGCACCGTTGGGAGTCTTCAGACGGTCTGAAGCATTTACAGATCGTGGGGCGAGAGACGAAGCAGGCGAGCAGACCGACACGCGGGCAATCGGCGCCCGATGTAACGGTCAAGCTCGCGCTCGATCCCGAGGCGCTGATGGCGCTCGCGGAGGCGCTCGGAGAGATCGCCGCCGATCTCTGGCTCGACGGGGAGATCGATCTCGATTGACGCACACGGCTACGTTGTGGCCACAATGGACCCATGCCCAAAGATGACGTGATCAAGGTGCGGATACGTGCGGAGGACCGCCACGCATGGGAACACGCCGCTGCAACCGACCAGCGCACGCTGAGTGATTGGATCCGTGCTCGATGCGAAGGGCTACCGACCACGGCGCCATCTCCGAGCATCGCGAAGCGGAGGCGCACGTGATGCCCGCAGCGATCTACGCGCGGTACTCCACCGACGAACAGGATCCTCGCTCACTCCAGGATCAGATCCGACGTTGCTCCGAGCACGCTGCGGCGAAGGGCTACAGCGTAGTAAGCACGTTCACGGATGCGGGGTTGAGCGGTTCGCACACCGATCGTCCCCAGCTCCAGGAGATGCTGACTGGCGCCAGCGGCAAGCGTAAGCCGTTCCGCGCCGTGCTCGTGGATGACCTCTCACGCCTCTCGCGAAGCATGAGCGACACGTGGCAACTGATCGATCTGCTCGCCGCTCACGACGTGAAAGTGATCGACGTCCAGACGGGCATGGCGAGCGACCAGCCAAACGCGCGCGCGATGTTCGGGATGAAATCGATCTTCGCGGATCAGATCCTGGAGCAAATCCGCTATCAGACGCACCGAGGTCTCACCGGCCGAGCGATCAGCGGCCACGCGACTGGCGGCGTGCTGTACGGCTACACAACCTCGTCAGAGGACTCGACCACGCCCGAGCACGCGCGACGACTCTGGGAAATCGTCGAGGACGAAGCGGAGATCGTGCGCCGCATCTACGAGGAATTCGACGAGGGCGCCGTTAGCTACAAAGCGATCGCCGACGATCTCAACCACGACACGGTGCGCGCTCCACGAGACGGCAAGCGCGGTAACAAGTCGGGCGTCGGCTGGAACCGCCAGAGCATCCGCGCCGTGCTGACCAACGCGAAGTATGCCGGCACGTGGACGTGGAACACGCACCGATGGGTCGGCGTTCCTGGCAAAGACAAGCGGCGGCGACTCACACGGCCGGAGGCCGAGCACGTCACGCGCGAGATGCCCGAGCTGGCGATCGTCGAGCGTGCGATCTTCGATCGCGTGCAGAAGCGGATCGCACGCGTGAATCGGCCAATCGGTGGTCGGCCAGCGGGCGCTGGTCGCGGTTGCTACCTGCTCTCGGGACTTCTGAAGTGCGGCGAGTGCGGCGGTTCGATGTCGATCAACGGGATCAAGAATCGCGCTGGCGTCCGCTACGCACAGTTTGGCTGTACGGCGGCACGCTCGCGCGGTGCGGCGATCTGCGATAGCGGTGCGTCGATCAGCGAGCGCAAGATCACGGCGGCATTCCTCGTGGCACTGCACGCCGTGCTCGACGATCCGAACCTCGCTACCGCGTTCTCGGAGGCGTTCGCTCGCCGCGTTGCAGAGCGCCAGGCCGAGCCAGCCCGAGGCGAGAACATCGGACGCAAGCTCCGTGACGCGGAGGGACGCGTAAAGAACATCACGGCGGCGATCGCTCGGATGCCTGGTAGCGACGCGCTGTACACCCAGCTCGCTGCGGAGGAGTCCGAGGTAAAGCGCCTCCGAGCCGAGCAGACCGCGACATCGGCAGAGTCCGCCCCCCGGACACCTCCTACGGAGAAACGCATCCGTGAGGCGCTGGCAACGTTCGTCGAGGGTCTGGCCGCGAAGTCCCCGGAACGCGCTCGCGAGGCGCTGGCTCGCTCGATGCCACCGCTCTTATTGAAGCGCACCGGACGACGCTGGGAGGCGAGCGGTTCGCTGGACCTCGCTTCTGTCCTCGCAAACGCCAGTAGCACGTCCGTGATACCTTCGCAGGCAGATGAAGCTCGGCGAGATGCTCGTGCGAGACGGCCGCCTGACCGAGCCGCAACTCGAGAGCGCGCTCAAGTTCCAGGCGCGGGATGGCGGGCGGATCGGGACGGTCCTGTTCGAGCACGGCCTCATCGATCTCGAGGCCTTGACGGTCTACCTCGGCCTGGAGCTTGGGATCCCGATCGCGACCGGCGCGATGCTGGAGCGGGCGAAGCGGGCCGCAGTGCGCCTGCTACAGCCGCAGATCGCGTTCAAGCACAAGTGCGTACCGCTGGTGGTCCAGGACCGCCAGCTGATCGCCGCGATCGAGGATCCCCACGATTTCGCGACCCTCGAGGCGCTCAACGCGATCACCGGGTACCGCGTGCTCCCACGCGTCGCGCCCGAGGTCCGCATCTACTACTACATCGAGCGCTACTACGGGGTTGCCCGCCCTGCGCGGTTCGTGAAGTTCGCGGATACGCCGCGCGGTGACGAGGGCGCCGTGGATGTCGGGCTGCCCGCGCCTCCCCTGCCCGGCCTCCCGCCGGTCCCCGCCTCGCTGGTCACCGCCCCGGGCCCGCGCCCGCGGCTGCGCAGCATGAAGATGGCGAAGATGTTCGACGAGTCGGAGGCGCTCGAGCTCGACGCCGAGGACCTGATCGACACGCTCGATGCCGATGACGCGGCTCCCGCCGAGACCGCGCCGATCACGAAGACCGAGCCGGTCAGCCCCGGGCCCGCGCGCACGCGGTCCACGATCCCGCCACCGCTGATGGTGCACCCGCTGTCCGCCGACGTGGCGATGCGCGAGCTCGCGACGGCCACGGATCGCAATCGGATCGTCGAAGCGCTGCTCGGCTACGCGGCATCGACGTTCGAGTCGAGCGTGGTGTTCACCGTCCGCGACAACCTCGCGTTCGGCTGGAAGGCGCTCGGCGTTCCCGGCTACGCGCACGTCGAGCACCTGCTGATCCCGCTCGAGGCACCGTCGGTGCTGCAGTCCGCGCTCGCCGCCGAGTCCGGCGTGTTCCACGGCCCGCTGACGCCGTCGACCGTGAGCTCGTACCTGTACAAGGTCCTCGGCTGCGCCGAGCCGTTGCACGTCTCCGCGGGCGCGATCACGATCGGCAAGCGCGTCGTGAACTTGCTCTACGGGCACGGCAAGGAGCTGACCCCGATCCAGATCGGCGTGCTCGGCCAGGTCTGCAAGTCCGCCGCCGAGGCGTACACACGCCTGATCGCCGCGAAGAAGAAGTAGTGGGGCGGCGCGCGCGA
>JAYVLW010001039.1:0-3187 GCA_043759315.1 Myxococcales bacterium | reverse complement strand
CCAATCGAGGGGAGCGTCGCCGCCGTGGCCGTGCGCCGCCCCGTCGATGTAGAGCTTCGTCTGGCCGAGGATCTTCGCTTCCTCCGCGAACGCGATGATCTTCCGCTGGGTTCGCAACGCGACCACGCCGGTGGCGTCCTCGCGGACCTCGAAGTCGACGCTCGACGTGTTCGCGACATGGACCGAGTGCATCAGGCGGCTGGGGGCGACGAAGGCGACGAGGACCCCGAGCACGAGAATCGCGCCGACGCGCATCGGTGCTCCAGCGCGGCGGTCGACATGCCAGGCAGCGAGCGCGCCGCTGATCGCGCCGACGAGGATCAAGAGGTGCAGCGTGTGCTCGCTGCCAATCGCGCCGAGCGTCACGAACCCGACGACGAGGGTTCCCAGGATCGAGCCGACGATGTTGGCGCCGTAGACGCGTCCGACGGCGATGCTGACGCCATCGGCCGAGAGAGCCGCCGCGCGCATGAGATGAGGAAACCCGAAGCCCATCATGATGGTCGGGACGCCCAGGATCGCGACGGACCACAGTGGCACGTCGACGAGCGAATAGATCGTCGCGAGGTCGTGCTGCGTGCGCAGCAGCGTCGAGGGGTGAAAGCTCGTGAAGAAGGAGGCCGATAACAGATGCCGCATCCCGGGGAGCTGACTCCCGAACCCGAGGATCAGGCAGAGCGCGAGCAAGTAGCCGCTCGTGATGAGCTGCGACCACGCAAATCGCCGCAGTGGGTTCGGGCGATCGATCCACCGCCGACTCACGAGCGAGCCGGCGGTGATCCCGAGCAGGAACACCGTCAGGATGGTCCCGAACACGTAGACCGTTCCGTGCAGGATCACGCCGAGCAGGCGATAGGCGACGATCTCGAAGCCAAGGGCCACGAGGCCCGACACGAAGGCCAGCACGATCACCGCGCGAGGCGCGGCGCGAAGCTGCCCCTCGGTGCGCCGCGCGCCGGGGGCCGCGTCCTTTGCCCAGACCAGCATCACGGTGGCAAGGACGAGGTTGATCACCGCGGCACCGCGGCACGCACCTTCGATTCCGAGAGAGCCGACGAGAACGTACGACGTGAGACAGGCGCCCAGCGCGGCGCCCAGGGTGTTGACCCCGTAGAGCACCGAAAGCCGTCTTCCGATCGTCGCATCGTTGTCGACGACGATCCGGCTCATGATCGGCAAGGTCGCGCCCATCAGCGTGGTCGGCACCGCGAGCACGACCACGGCACCGAGGATCGTGACCGGCATCGACGCACCTGCCACCGCCTGACCGGTCACCGTGATGAACCACGGGCTGGCGAGTCCGATCAGGCCGAGGGCGAGCTCGACCCTTCCGTAGAGCACCATCGGGCATGCGGTACGCGCGGCCCAGCGCCCGCCGAGGACCGCGCCTCCGCCGAGGCCCGCCATGAACGTGGCGACGGTGATCGTCGTCGAGTAGGCATCCACGCCGATGTGCAAGCCGAGCGCGCGTTGCCAGGCCACCTGGTAGATCAACGCGGGGATGCCCGCGACGAAGAACAGGACGTAGAGGCGGCGTTGGGGCACGCAGCGCCTAGGCCGCGGCGAGCGCGCGCTCGGTGGCCTTGCGGCGGCGGCGTGCGCGGAACCACAGGACCCAGAGCACCGGCGTGGCAAGCGCCAGTGCGAGCCCGAACGCTCCGACGCCCCAGTCCCGATCCTGCGTCGCGTCGATGTAGAGGTCCGTCGTCTGCGCCTCGAGCTCGGGCTCCGTGCGTAGGCCCTCGCGAACCCACAGCTCGCGGCCGGTGATCTCGTAGAGCTTGCCGGTGACGACGCGGCTCGGCAGCTCGCCGGTGGCGGGGAACTTCACGGGGACGTAGTAGCGACCGAGCTGACACATCGCGATCCGCGCGGTGGTGGTGCGGCGATCGTTGTACTCCTCCCACAGCGGCGCTTCGATGGCATCGCAGGTGAGCTCGACGACGCGCGTCTTCGGCGGGTTCGCCGAGCGCACCTCCTTGAGCGTGATCTTCAGCGTCGGCAGCAGCGACGACACGAACAGCCCGACGCCGCCGAGCGCGGTCATGGTGAGGAGCACCAGGCCCGCGAAGTGGAGCCGGCTGCGGCGCTTCGCGCGGCGGAGCTCCCACGCGCGATCGGGCGCGTTCGCGATGACCACCGGGCGAGTCGCGGCGGCGTGCGCGCTCACGAGATCCGCGAGGCCCGCGGCGGTCTTCGCATCGGTCGGCGACCTGACACCGGCGCGGTACGGGCCGTCGTCGACCGACGGCGACGTGTGCTGGCCGTGAAGGATGCGATCAGCGTCGCCGCCGTCGCTCGCGCCGGCCTTCCCGCGATCGATCGCGGACAGGCGAAGCAGGCCGTAGGCGAGGACAGCCTCGCCCGCGTCGGACGCACCGTGCGCGGCGACCTCGTTGGGGTTGCGCGACGGGGCGCGCTCGTTCCACCGGCGATCGAGGTTGCGCTTGAGCTCGGCGCGCTCGGCGGCGAACCGGCGCGACGGCTCGCAGCGGGTGCCGAACGCGACGTAGTTGAAGTCGCTGCGGCGCTGGGCCGCGGCGCCGCGTAGGTTGCGCCAGGTCCAGCTCCACGCGGTGAGCGCGGCGAAGCAGGCCGCGGCGATCAACATGCCCGTGCCCGCGAGGCTCTTCGCGCCGAGCTGCTGGAGGCCGGCGCTGAGCAGGCCGATCGTGGCGACCACTCCCCAGATCCGGAGGTAGGCCGCCGCGATGCTCTTGAGGTTCGGCTTGATGCTGTGGCCGCCCGTGGGTGTGACCCACGACGAGCCGACCGGGATCAGTGGCGCGAACCAGATATGGAAGAACTTCGTCTGCGCGTGCTCGCCCGCGTGGGCGTCGACGCGGCCGTAGTCCCGAACCCCGTAGATGATCACCGACACGAGGACTGGCGTAACACGCTAGCCCGCGGCGATCACGTGCTTAACAGCGGCCACCACGGCGGCCGGCGTCAGGCCGAACTTATCGTAAATCACCTCGGCCGGCGCCGAGGCGCCGTAGTGGTCCACACCGATCGAGACGCCGGAATCGCCGACGTATTCCCGCCATCCGAAGGTGACGCCCGCTTCGATCGAGACCCGCCGCTTGTTCGCCGGGGGCAGGACGGAGTGCTGGTAGTCCTTCGTCTGCTCGGCGAACAGCTCCCAGCACGGCATCGAGACGACGCGCGCCGAGATGTTCTGCTTCGC
>JAYVLW010001038.1:0-5213 GCA_043759315.1 Myxococcales bacterium | reverse complement strand
CGGCCGCGTACGTCGGGCAGGTTCACTGTGACCTGGCGGTCAAAGCGGCCCGGGCGGAGCAGGGCGGGATCCAGCACGTCGGGCCGGTTGGTCGCCGCCATCAGGATCACGCCTTCGTTCGATTCGAAGCCGTCCATCTCGACCAGCAGCTGGTTCAGCGTCTGTTCGCGCTCGTCGTGGCCGCCGCCGAGGCCGGCGCCGCGATGCCGGCCGACGGCGTCGATCTCGTCGATGAAGATGATGCAGGGCGCGTTCTTCTTGCCTTGCACGAAGAGGTCGCGGACGCGCGAGGCGCCGACGCCGACGAACATCTCGACGAAATCGGAGCCGCTGATCGAGAAGAACGGCACGCCGGCTTCACCGGCGACGCCCCGAGCCAACAAGGTCTTGCCGGTGCCCGGAGGTCCGACCAACAGGACACCCTTCGGGATACGGCCGCCGAGCTTGGTGAACTTCTTCGGGTCCTTGAGGAACGCGATGATCTCCTCGACCTCGTCCTTGGCTTCCTCGACTCCCGCGACGTCCTTGAAGGTGACGCGGTTCTGGTGATCCGAGAGCAGCTTCGCCTTGGACTTGCCAAAGCTCATCGCCTTGCCACCGCCGCTCTGCAGCTGGCGCATGAACAGGAAGAAGATCCCGACGAGCAGGAGCATCGGGAGCCACCACACGAGCACCTGTGGCCAGATGCTCGACTCGTCCTTGCTCTTCACCGTGTACGAGATGCCGGCCTCGTAGATGTCCTTCGTGATCGTGCCCGGGAACTCGGCGTAGACGACCCGCTTCACGGTGTCGTTCTTCATCGTGACGACGTAACGAGCGTCGTCATGACCACGCGGCTCGACCTTGATGCTCTCGATCTTCCCGGCTTCTTCCTTGTTGGTGAGCTGGCCGCGGAACGCCGTGACGTCCAGCTCCTTCTCCTTGGACGAGCTGTCCGTGAACATCGAGTAGATGCTCACGAACATGAGGATCAGGATCGCCCAGATCAGGATGGTCTTATGGGATTGGCGCAACGAAAAACCCGGGGTTCAGAGGGAGTTGCCCACTAGCATGGGGCCTGCGAGGGTGATTGCAAAGTCGAAATCTCTCGAAAAGCTCCCGCCTCTTCAGGCGGGTTTCGGCACGACTTCGGGGCCTTCGCCGTCGGCGAGTCCGAGATGTTCTGCCCAGACGATCTCGCCGTCGCTCGTGCGCACGCAGACCCGTGCCCCGGCGCGTGCCTCCCGTGGGACCTTGGCGTCGATGTAGAGGTCCGACAGCTTCCTCGACTTGCCGCGGAGCCGCGCCGGGCGCATCCGATCGCCGGGCAGCCACGGGCGAACCAGGTGGCCCTCGGAGGCATGGAGCTCATCCCGGGTCGAGACACCGCGGTCGCGCATCGGGTTCGATCCGGATCCATCGGGGCGGAGCGAATCGTAGGATCGGACGAGCCTTAACCCCGGCACATCCACCCCGACCTCCCCTCCGGTGGGGCGGCACACCAACCGGTCCACTTGCTCGAGGTGAGCGGCGTCGTGCTCCACGCCCAGCGCCTCCAGGGCCTTCGCCACCGCCCGCTTGCGGATCGCAGCCGGCTGCGGCGCCAGCGACGCGCAGTCGATCGGGAACCCGGACCACGGCGCGGCGGCGCCATCGATGACCTCGATCCACTCGGTCGCGCTCGCGGCGAGGCGAACCAGCGCGGCATCGAGCTGCGGGTTCTCGCGGCGCAGGGTCGGCAGGAGCTGGGTGCGCATGCGGACGCGGGCGAGGTGCAGGTCGTCGTTCATCGGATCGGCCGCGATCGGGAGCGCGTGGGCGGTGACGTAGTCGTCGATCGCCGTGCGCGGCAGGGCCAGCAGCGGGCGCACGAACCGGCCTCGGCGCGCCGGGATGCCGGCGAGGCCCGCGGGCCCGGTGCCGCGGACGATGCGCATGAGGACGGTCTCCGCCTGGTCGCGTGCCGTGTGGCCGAGAAACACGACCGCGAGCCCGAGCTCGTCGGCGATCGCCTCGAGCGCGGCGTAGCGAGCGTCCCGGGCGGCCGCCTCGATCGAGGCACGCCTCTCGACATCGATGGCCCGGACCACCGCGGCGGCGCCTTGCTCGCTGGCCCAGGTCACGACGCCGTTGGCGACCGCTCCGCTGCCCGGCTGGAGGCGATGGTCGATCGAGATCACGATGACGTGCGCGGCTCCGGCGGCGGCGATGGTGGCGTGCGCCAGCGCCATCGAGTCCGCCCCGCCCGAGCAGGCGACCCCATACAGGCCAGGCCCGACCCGCCCGATCGCGCCGTTGACCGCGGCGGTGACGGGATCCACACGGGGCGTGCTAGTCATGCAGTCCGACCTTACCCCGATGAGTGACCACGACATCCCCCCGACCGGCCCGCTCGCGAGGATCCGCGCGCAGCTCGCGGGGCCGCGAGGATATCGCCGGATCGATGCGCTGCTGGCGGAGGACGACGCTGCCGCGGCGATCGCGTCGCTATCGCCGAACGAGGTGTTCGAGCTCGTCCACGAGGTCGGCTTCGAGGACGCGCAGCCGCTGCTCGAGCTCGTGACGCCTGCACAGATCGTGGGCTGCTTCGATCTCGAGGCGTGGCAGAAGGACCAGATCGAGGTCGCGGGACTCAAGCCGTGGATCGCATCGCTGATCGAGACCGGGTTCGAGAAGGTCGGCGAGGTGTGGGGCGCGCTCGATGCGGAGCTGCGTGCGCTCATCCTGCAGCGCCAGGTGCGGATCTGGGACACCACGCTCGGCGAGGAGCCCGAGGAAGACAACGACAACCCGATCATGACGACCCCCGATCGGTTCTTCATGCTCGAGCTCAAGGGCGACGACGATACCCAGCGTCTGATCCAGCACCTCGTCGAGGATCTGTATCGCGCGGATCAGGATCTCGCGCGTCACACGATCATGTCCGCCCGGTCCGAACCTCCCGCCGAGCTGGAGGAGACGAGCTATCGCTGGCGCTCCGCACGGCTCGCGGACCTCGGCTACGTCGACTTCTACGACGCGCTCGATCTGTTCCGTCCGCTCGACGCTGACAAGGTCCAGATCGGCGAGGGCTCGCAAGATCGGATCGTGGGCGATGACTCGCGGATGCCGCTCGTGGTCGCCGAGGAAGTGCTCGGCCGGAGCTTCCTCGCGCGCGCGATGGGCTCGATCGATGATCCTGACGAGGCGAGCCGGCTCGAGACCGCGCTGATGGTCCTCGTCAACAAGGTGCTCGCCGCGGGGCGCGCGAAGCCGGGCCAGGCCGAGGTCGTCCGCCGCGGCGCACTGTACGCGACCGCGACGCTGTCGCTCGGCCTCGAGACCGTCTCGCGGATGGATCTCGGGAGAGCGCGCGAGGCACTGCGCTCGATCTCGCTCCAGCGGCTGTTTCGCGTCGGCTACACGGTGACCACGAAGCTCGCGCGGCTCGCGCAAGCCCTCGCGCACCGCTCGCTGACCGCGAGCTCGCCCGCGAAGGAGCTCGTCGCCGGGCTGTGCTCGCCGCGTCCGTTGTTCTCGCGGGCCGCCGACGAACCGTCGATGACGGGGATGCGTCCGTTCGAGTCGCAGTCCGACCTTCGACGCGCGAGCGAGATCCTCGCGGGGCTGACGTTGCGCATCGCGCTCGTCGAAGGGCTCGGCGTCGACGTGCTCGCGATGGGCCAGGCGCCGGAGCCGCGGCCGACTCTCGACGATCACATCCGCACGGCGCTCGCGCGCGCCGTGGTCGGCGGTGGGCTGACCGGCGAGGCGCTGTCCCAGCACGAGCTGACGGAGCTGCGGGATCGCGGCATGGCCGAGGGGTTGCTCACGCCCGTGGCGCGCAAGGCCGGTCACACGGCGGTCAAGGCGCGGCTCGATAGCGCGCAGCTCACCGCGTCGGGCGTCGTCCTCGACAAGCTCGTCGAAGGCTGGCTGAACGAGCTCGAAGCGATCCTCGGCGGCATCACGGATGCCGAGATCGATCCGCGGTTTGTCGAAGGCCTCCTCGTCGAAGTTCGCCGCAGCTGATCCCGGGCGTCGACGATCCGGCTGTGGTAACGCATTCGGGTCGTGACCGAAGCACCGCATCCGTACCGTTCCGGAATGGCGACGGGCCTGGGCGTCGTCCTGCTCGCCGGCTTGATCCTGGGCCTCGTCGACATCGTTCACACCGGCGGCGGCGTGGGCTTCGCACCCGCGCTGCTCGGCTTGTGGGCGCTGATCGCACTGCCGTTCGCGCTGTTCGTCGGGCTCGTGCTCGGTGCGGGGAACGCGCAGTGGGGGACCGGCTGGATCCGCAGGTTCTTTGCGAAGCTGTCCGAGAACACGGAGCTCGACCGCTCGGTGTACGCGGGGCTCTGCACGGCCGTGCTGCTGTGCGCGATCCTCGCGGTCACGGTGGCGATGCTGTCGCTCGGGCTCGTCGCGAACGTCAATCGTAAGCCGGTCGGCGCGTTGCTGCTCGGCGGCGCAGTCGTCGGCATCCTGCCGATGTTCGCCCTCGGTGCGCTACCGCTGTATCGGGGCGTTCGGTTCGCGAACAAGGTCGCACTGATGTGGTTCGCCGGCCCGGCGGTGGTCGCGGTTGCGGCCGCGACGTACAAGCTCGGCACCTACGGTGGGGCGGCGGTCGCGGTGGCGCTCGTGGCGCTGCGCGTGCAGCCGGTGGCGAAGCTGTCCCGCGTGTTGATCATCCTGGTGGTGCCGACGGTCCTCGGGCTGACCGTGGGGCCGAAGCTCGTGATGAAGCGGGTGGACCTCGACTGGGAGGCACTCAATCTGTGGTCACTGATCATGCCGGCGCTGCTTCCGCTGCTGGCGATCTCGATCGGCGTGGTCGCGTACGGCCCCGCAGCCAAGCTGCGCGAAGCGATTCCATCGCGCGGCCCGATCGTGCTCGGCGGTGCGCTGCTCGCGGCGGTGCTGCCGCTGCTCGGGCTCCGCGGCCCATCCGAGGCGACGCAGACGGCGATCACCGAGCGTTCGTTCGTCGGTTCGCGCATGATCGGTGTGCTCCGGAAGCTCGTCGATCGCGATCATGATGGGTACTCGGCGTTCTTCGGCGGTCCAGACTGCGACGACGGCGATGCCGATGTCCACCCGGGCGCGACCGAGGTACCCGGCAACGGCAAGGACGACAACTGCGTCGGCGGTGACGCGAAGATCGAGGCAGCGAATCCAGATCCGAACCCCAGCCCGCCGAAGGATGCCGGTGTGGCCACCGCACCGGTGCTGTCGGGCGGCAACAACGT
>JAYVLW010001037.1:0-8303 GCA_043759315.1 Myxococcales bacterium | reverse complement strand
TGCAGCGAAGTCGTAGCTGCCGGTCCACGCGCCATCGATACCCTTGGTGAAGGCGATCGCCGGCGGCGCGGTCCCCGCCCAGCTCACGAAGCTCCCCGTCAGGGAGACCTGCGTCGCCAGGCTGTGGCCATCGAGCCGGAACGCCTTCGTACAGGTCGCCGCAGGCGCATCACCGCGCGGCGCATCGGGCGCCACGACCGCCGCATCGATCTCGACCGCGTCATCGCCACCGCCCTTGCCGTAGCCAGGTGGGCGGCACGCCAGGAGGGCGAACGCGAGCAGAGCGAGGCGCATCACCCCGCACGTTGCTTCAAGCGACATGCCACCCGCGGACGTCCCGGGTCCGCGAGGATCGCGACCGGAGGTTGCGAAACGCATCGTCCGCGAGCGGGATCGGCGATGTCATTCGCGACGCTGGGTCTGGTTCAACCCGATCCAGGTACGTGAAATCCCTCGCGGAGCGCGGGCACGGATCGTGGAAAACGCGCCTTCGTGCAAAGGCGGATGATCTCAGCCCTCGCGGTCGCGACCCTCGCGACCCTCGCAGCCCGCCCCGCGCACGCCGTGGAGCCAGTTGCCTCGTTCCGGTACCTCGTCACCGGCAACGGCTTCGGGTTCTCCGTGTTCGACACCACGGCCAACGCGATCAAGCACTTCCTGGAGCGCCCGTACCGGTTCCTGCGGGCGAACCCGCAGAACCCCGACGGCGAGGGCATCGTCCGCCGGAACCTCGCTTTCGATACGTACTTCGGCGCCAAGGTCGGGTCCACGGCCGGCTGGCTCGGTGGCCGCGCGGCCACCGAGGTCGGCTACGTCGCGCAGTCGAACATGATCCGCTCGGCGATCGGGTTTGGCGGCGTGACCACCGAGACGTTCTTCGTGTCGCCGTTCGGCTTCGCCGGCAACAGCCTCGTGATGCTGCTCAAGGTCACGAACACCGGCAGCTCGCCGCAGCCGGTCACCGCGTACGCGATCCACAACTTCAAGCTCGGCTCGGCACCGAACCCCGACGAGCCCGGGTCGAACAGCGAGTCGATCGCATGGGACGGCACGGTCGCCACCGAGACCGGCCCCGGCGGCGGCACGATGGTGTACGCGCCGATCGGCGGCGCCGATGTGGCGAGCTGCGCCGACACCGCGTTCACCAGCGTCCCGGCGGGGGCCGGGCTGTCCACCACGCCAACGTGCAGCGGCAGCGACAAGAAGCAGGCGTTTCAGAAGGACCTCGGCACGCTCGCGCCCGGTGCGAGCAAGTGGTGGGGCGTGGCGCTCGTGTTCGATGCGCAGGGCAACGGTAGCGCGGTCGCGACCGCGTGGTCGGCGTTCCTCGCCGGCCGCACCGCCGACACGCTCTACACCGACGTGCTCGCCGAGGTCGAAGCGTGGCGCAAGCCGCCTGCCGCGGGCCTCGACGCGACGGAGACCGCGATCTGGCGCCAGTCCGAGATCGTGCTGCGCATGGCGCAGATCAAGGAGCCCTACCAGGACAGCCCGCGCCGCAAGAACTACGGCATGGTGCTCGCGAGCCTCCCGCCCGGCGGCTGGCACACCGGCTGGGTGCGCGACGCGACGTACGCGCTGTCCGCGATGGCGCGCTCGGGGCACGTCGACATGGCGAAGGCGGGCCTGGCGTTTTTCCTCGACGCCGACGCGGGCAAGTACCCCACGTTCGTCAACAACGCCGACGGCTACCGGATCTCGACGGTGCGCTACTACGGCGACGGCGAGGAGGAGGCCGACTACTCCGGCTCGCCGACGCGCAACATCGAGACCGATGGCTGGGGCCTGTACATGTGGGCCGCCCGGCAGTATCTCGACGCGAGCAACGACACCGCGTGGCTCACGGAGACCACGAGGAAGGGCGACAGCGTCTACGACGCGATCCGCGAGGGCGTCGCCGAGCCGCTCGTCAAGAACCTCGAGAGCGCGGGCATGGCGATGGCGGACTCCTCGATCTGGGAGGTCCACCACGGCAACCGCCAGCACTTCCTCTACACGACGGCGACGTCCGCACGCGGCCTGTGCGACATGGCGTCGATCGCGCGCCGCGCCGGCCGGATGGAGGACGTCGAGCGCTATCGTGGCTTCGCGGAGAAGGCGAAGGCCACGATCCCGAGCGCATTCATCGACTCGTCGAAGGTCCTCGCCGGCTCGCTCGAGCGGCTCGCCCAGGGCGCGAACTACCGCGACGGCTCGACGGTGGAGGCGATCACGTGGGACCTCGTCGCCGCGAACGATCCGGTCGCGCGCGCCACGCTCGATGCGATGTCCTACCTGGTCACGCCCGCCGGCGGTTACAAGCGGCTCGAGGGCTCGCAGGACCAGTACGACACCGACGAGTGGATCCTCATCGACCTCCGCGCCTCGGCCGCGTTCCGCCGCGCCGCGCGTACCGACAAGGCGGACCAGCTGCTCGGCTGGGTCACCGCGCAGGCCTCCGTCAATAACGACCTGTTGCCCGAGCTCTACAACACGCGCACCTCCAGCGGCCAGATCGGCGCCTACTCGGGGAGCATCCCGATGGTCGGCTATGGCGCGGGCGCGTATCAGATGACGCTGCTCGATCGCGCTAATGCCTTCGAGCACTCCGACTGCGGCGAGTTCGACCCGGGCCAGTACCCCGACGGCGGCGTGGGTCCGGGTGGCGGTGGCGGCGAAGGAGATCCGCGCACCGGCGTGGCCTGCGCGTGCAACGGCGGTCCCGGCTCCGCGGGCACCGGCGTGCTGCTCGCGATCGCCGGGGTAGTGGTCCTCCGCCGGCGCAGGAGGACCTCGTGAGCCCCACGAACGTAGAGGGCGCAGCAACGCCCAAGAGAGCGCGGAGGTCGATCGAGCTCCGCGGCATCGGCAAGCAGTTCCCTGGCGTACGTGCGCTGCATGATGTCTCTCTGGCGGTCGAGCCCGGCGAGGTGCTCGGGCTGGTCGGCGAGAACGGCGCTGGCAAGTCAACGCTGATCAAGATCCTCGGCGGCGTCTATGCCACCGGGAGCTACAGCGGCGAGGTGCGGATCGACGGCGCGGTGCAGGCGTTCCGGTCGACGCGTGATGCGCGCGCGGCCGGCATGGCTGTGGTGCACCAGGAGCTCGCGCTGATCCGCGAGCTCACGGTCGCGGAGAACCTCGTGCTCGGCCGCGAGCCCACCCGGTTCGGCATCGTCGACCGCGCGCGCGCCGAGGCGATGGCGCGCGACATGCTACGCGCCGTGCTCGGCGCCGATGCGCGTATGGTGGATCTGCACGCGCCCGCGTCCCACCTCGGCGTCGGTCTGCAGCAGATCCTCGAGATCGCCCGCGCGCTCGCCGATGACGCGCGCCTGATCATCCTGGACGAGCCCACCGCCGCGCTCACCAGCTCCGAGATCGAGCGCTTGTTCTCGCTCGTCCGCGCGCGCCGGGCCGCGGGCACGGCGTTCGTCTACATCTCGCACCGCCTCGAGGAGATCGCGGCGTTGTGCGACCGCGTCGCCGTGATGCGCGACGGTGAGCTCGTCGGCGTTCGCCCGCGGGCGACCGCGTCCGGCGATATCGTCGCGATGATGACCGGCAAGGAGCTCGGCGACGTTCACGCGCGCAAGGCGATGGGCGCGCAGCTCGGCGCCCCGATGCTCGAGGTCACGGGCCTGTGCGTCGCGCACCCTGCCCTGCGCGACCGCAAGGTCGTCGAGGACCTGTCGTTCACCGTTCACGCCGGTGAGGTCGTCGCGCTCGCGGGCGCCATGGGCTCGGGCCGCACCGCGACCCTGTCGGCACTGTTCGGTCTCGCGACCAGCGCGGTCACCGGCGCGATCAAGATCGGCGGCCAGCCCGCGCAGCTCCGCTCGCCGGCGCAGGCGATCGCCGCGGGCATCGCCCTCGTTCCCGAGGATCGCAAGGGCGCAGGTCTCGTGCTTGGCGCCTCGGTCGCCGACAACCTCGCGCTCGCCTCGCTCGACGCGCTGTCCACGCTCGGCATCGTCGATGCCGCCCGCGCAGAGCAGCGCGCACTCACCCGTTCTCGCGACCTCAACCTCAAGGCGCCTGGTCTGGGTGCCGAGGTCGCGACCTTATCCGGCGGCAATCAGCAGAAGGTCGTGATCGGCAAGTGGCTCGAGCGATCGCCCCGCGTGCTGCTCCTCGACGAACCGACGCGTGGCGTCGACGTCGGCGCGAAGGCCGAGATCTATCGGCTGATCGAGGAGCTCACCGCGCGCGGCCATGCGGTGCTGCTCGCCTCATCGGATCTGCCCGAGGTCGTGCGCCTCGCGGACCGCGTGCTCGTGCTGCGCGAGGGCAAGCTCGCCGGCGCGCTCGCACGGACCGAGGTCACGCAGCTCGCGATCATGTCGCTCGCCATGGGCACCGCCGGCACGGCGCCCGATCCCGCGTTCTCACCCACCTCAGCCAAGGATCCGTCGCGTGAAGCTCGAGCCTAGCGTCCCCGTGCAGGCGGTTCGTCCACCGCGCAAGACCGACCTCAACGCCTGGGTGATGGCCGGCGTGCTCGCGACCATGTGGGCGATCCTCGCGATCCTCCCCGGAACCCGCGCGGTGTTCCTCACCGAGGGCAACATCGCGACGCTGTTCACGCAGAGCGCGGTGCTGCTTGTCGTCGCCGTGGGCATGACGATGGTGATCGTGATCCGCGGCATCGACCTCTCGGTCGGCGCCGGCGTGGCGTTGACGGGCGTGGTCGCGGCGCTCGCGCAGATCAAGCTCGGCCTGCCCGCTCCCGTCGCGATCGCCGCGGCGATCGGCGTGGGCGCGGCGATCGGGGCGTGGCACGGCTTCTGGGTCGGCTGGCTCGGCGTCCCGGCCTTCGTCGTCACCCTCGCCGGCTTCAAGGCGTTCCGCGGCGGTGCGCTCGTGCTGTCCGATGCCAAGGGTCTATCCCCGATGAGCGATGACTTCGCGATCCTCGCGAGCCACGTTCCCTCGTCTGCGACCTGGATCGCCGTGCTCGTCGCGCTCGGTGCCGGCATCGCGCTCACGCTGCGCGATGCGCAGCGCCGCAAGGCCTTCGATCTCGAACCGCTCGGCACGAAGATCATCGCGCTCCGCATCGCGGGCCAGGTGCTGCTCGCGGGCCTGCTCCTCGCAGTGTTCGGCCGTCGCGGCGTGCCGGTGCCGGTGCTCGTCGCCGCCGCCGTCGCGCTGTGGGGCGTGTTCGTCACGAAGCGCACGCGGTTCGGCCGCCACGTCTACGCCATCGGCGGCAACCCGGAGGCCGCGCGGCTCTCGGGCATCGACGTTCGCCGTACCACGATGGGCGTCTACATCATCCTCGGCGTGCTCACCGCGATCGCGGGGCTGCTCCTCGCGGCGCGCGTCAACGGCGTCACGCCGGGCAGCCAGGGCCAGCTCCTCGAGCTCGACGCGGTCACCGCCGTGGTGATCGGTGGCACGTCGCTCGCCGGCGGTCGCGGCTCCGTGGTCGGCACCGTGCTCGGCACCCTCGTGTTCGCCACGCTGGCGAACGGCATGAACCATCTCCGCATCGACTCCAACTGGCAGCTGATCTGCACGGGACTGATCCTCCTGACCGCCGTGCTGGTCGACGTTCTCTCGAAAGGCAGGCGCTCGTGATTCGCTCGATCTCCGTGTTCGTCGTCGGTATCCTCGCTGCGTCTGCCGGTTGCAAGGCCAAGGAAGGCCCGCAAGTCGCGTTCCTTCTCTCCACGCTGCAGGAGGAGCGGTACCAGAAGGACCAGAAGTACTTCGAGGCACGCGCGACCGAGCTCGGCCTGCGCACCATCACGCTCGCGGCCGACAACGACAACGCGAAGCAGATCGCGCAGGTCGAGGACGTGCTGACCCAGGGCGCGAAGGTCCTCGTGATCCAGCCGACCGATAGCCAGGCCGCCTCCGCGTACGTGCGGCTCGCGCACGAGCACGGCGCGAAGGTGATCGCTTACGACCGCGCGATCGTGTCTCCCGAGCTCGACTACTACGTCTCGCACGATAGCTACAAGGTGGGCGTCCTCCAGGCCGAGGCCGCGCTCGCCGCGACCCACGGCAAGGGCAAGTATGTCCTGCTCGCGGGCCAGGCCGGCCACTCGGTCGCCGCCGAGATCACGCGCGGCTACGAGCACACGCTCGCGCCCTACGTCGCGCGCGGCGACGTCGAGATCATCCTGTCGCAGAACCACAGCGCGTGGTCGCCCGAGCAGGCGCTGCGCACCGTCGAGGACGCCCTGACCCGCTCCGGCGGCAAGATCGACGCGATCCTCGCGAACAACTCCGGGATGGCGCGTGGCGCGGTGCAGGCAGTGCAGAACGCGGGCCTCACGACCGTGTTCATCGCCGGCGCCGACGCCGACGCGGCGAACGTCAACTTCGTGTGCCAGGGCAAGCAGTCGATCGAGGTGCTCAAGGACATCGCGCCGCTGGCGAAGACCGCGGCCGAGGTCGCGGCGCAGCTCCTCACCGGCGACGCCGCGAAGGGCTCCGCGACGATCGCGATGGCCGGCCATGACGTCCCGATCGCCGCCGTCCGCGTCGAGGTGGTGACCCCCGAGACCGTCAAGCCGCTGCTCGTCGACACCGGGTTCTTCGTCGCGAGCGATCTGCCCGCGTGCGCCGCCAAGCTCGCGCAGGTGAAGTGATGCGCGTCGCGCTGGCCCTCGTGTTGCTCGCGGCGCCGGCGTTCGCCGACGACGTCGCAGCTCCGGATCCGGCACCCACCTCCGAGGTGCCCGACCCGGCCGCGCCGATGCAGGCCGCGCCAAAGCAGGCCGCGCCGAAGCAGGCCGCGACGATCGAGCCGTTGACCACGAGCGACACGGTCTCGGTCGCGAAGGCCGAGGAGGCCAAGGGCCTCGAGGCCGGCGGCGTCAAGTTCGAGCTCCACGGCTATGCGCGGATGCCGCTGTCGGCGACCGCGACGCCGCGGACCCCGTACCTCGTCGACAACGACTACTACCTCTCCGGCTTCGCGTACACGCGGCTCTACGAGCCGGACTGGTCCGAGCTGTTCCTCAGCGCGAAGAAAGGCGACTACAAGGCCGAGTTCGGCCTGTTCGCATCGCTGTACTCGGACTACGCATCGGCGCGGCTCGAGAACCAGCTCGGCATCGCGCAGGCGAGCGTCACCGCCGAGAACTTCCTCGATCAGAAGGGCCTCTCCGTCCAGCTCGGGGTGTTCTGGGATCGCTTCGGCTACATCGAGCCCTACGACACCTACGTGTTCGGGCGCACCCACCAGGGCGGCGTCAAGGCCGCCTACGATCTGCCCGGTGGCGGTCGCGTCCAGGCCGGCATCGGGATCCACCAGGCGCAGCTCCAGCAGAACCTCGGCCTCACGCCGATCGCGCACCTCGCGGGCAGCTATCCGATCACGCCCACGCTCACGGCCGGCGCCTACGCGCTGCGGACCTGGACCCGCGACAAGCCGCAGCTCTCGCCGATCAAGGACGGCACGATGTACGTCGCCGGCGCCGATGCGCACTACAAGCTGCCGGGCGCCCGCGGCACGATCAACGCGGCGTTCGCCTACTACCACATGGACAAGGCGCTCTACCTGGCGCCGGCCCTCGAGGTCATGCACTCCACGGGCGGCCGCGGCCTGACCGAGAACTTCCTCGGCACCGACGGTTCCGACGACGGATCCGGCCACATGTACACCGCCGCATTCGATGCGCCGATCGCGATCACGCCCGAGCTCGGCGTGCGCGCGTTCGGCATGGCCACCTGGGTCCGCTCGCCGCAGCGCGACGAGATGGATCCTGCGGCGAATCGAGATCGCCGCATGTACCTCAAGTGGGGCGTGGAGCCGAGCTATCGCATCGTGCCGAAGCTCGCCGTCTCGGCGCGGTTCGATCGCGTGATCCTCGACCTCTACGATGCGGAGAATAGCTTCCGCGTGCTGTCGCCGAAGCTGTCGTTCCCGCTCGATACGTGGGGCGAGATCTTCGTGATGTACTCGCACTACTGGTACGGCGACAAGGTCCACCTGCGATCCGGCCAGGTACCGCTCGAGACCATGCCCGACGCGAACGTGTTCAAGCTGCAGGCACAGGTCCGCTGGTAGTCAGTACGCCAGGCCTCTAGAATCACTTATGTGTCTGTCTGGCCCAGAATGATAAGTGGATGGCCTGCGCGGCATGTTGCACTGCGTCATTCCGGACCTATGGTGGGGGTATGCCGTTCGCGACCTCTGTTCTGTCGTGGATCACGATTCTCGCCCTGACCATCCCGTTCGCGATCCTGTTGTTGATCGCGATGCCCACGGGCTCGGTCATCCAGCTCGGCGCGCACGCTGGCCTCCTCGTGTGCGGAGCTTCGATCGCTCTCGCGCTCAAGCCGCGCGGAGATGATCACGACAGCTG
>JAYVLW010001036.1:0-4107 GCA_043759315.1 Myxococcales bacterium | reverse complement strand
CGTGAGCACCCCAGATTTCCCCGCCGAGGGCGGCTGCGACTGCAAGGCCGTGCGGTACCGGATGTCGACCAAGCCGATGTTCGTGCACTGCTGCCACTGCACCTGGTGCCAGCGCGAGACGGGCTCCGCGTTCGCGCTCAACGCGCTGATCGAGACCGGGCGGGTCGACGTGATCGTGGGCAAGCCCGACCTCATCCACACGCCTTCGCAGAGCGGCCGCGGCCAGCAGATCGCGCGGTGTCCCGGCTGCATGCTCGCGCTGTGGAGCACCTACAGCTTTCCGACCGTGAAGTTCGTGCGCGTGGGGACGCTCGACAAGCCGAACCTGTGCCCGCCCGACGTCCACATCTTCACGGACTCGAAGCAGGAGTGGCTCAAGCTCCCGCCCGGCGCGCTGTCGTTCCCCGAGTACTACGATTCCTCGCGCTACTGGCCGCCCGAGAGCCTCGCGCGCCGCGCCGCCGCGATGCGATGAGCTCGCGAGCAGGTCAACGTTCCCGGCTACTCGAGTAGCCGGAGCGTACCGACGGCATCAGAATTCCCGCGCAAGCGATTGATCTCGCGTGTGGTCGGACCGGCACGGAGCCTGCTCCTGGCGCCGCCCATGAAGCGGTTCGCGATGCTCTGCCTGCTGGTCGTCGGTTGCTCCCAGGACGACGCGACGGTCGATCTCGACGAGGAGTGGGGCATGGATGGCCCGCTCGAGCCGACGCCACCGCCGGGCAAGGAAGACTCCGAGCTCCGGAAGGGCCTGCTCGTCGCCACCGATACCTCGCGCACGCAGGTGTGGACCGCGCGCAACAAGTGGGAGGACATCGACACCACCGCGGCGAAGGCCGCTGGGCTCGCCTGGGAGGCGAACAGCGGCCTGACCTGGGACGTGAAGTACGGCAAGTGGGTCGAGTCGCTTGCGTGGATCCCGTCGGTCGATGGCTACTCGACGACCGTGCAGCTGACCACGCCGTGGGGCAAGACGCTGCCGTCCCCGAGCCTCGAGTGCGCGGAGATGTCCCTGTTCCTGCGGATCACGTTCGCGGCCTGGTACGAGCTCCCGCTGTTCTTCGAGACCCAGGCGGCGAACGGCGTGCGCGTGTACTTCGGGCACAACGGCGTTCGCACCGCCGCAGGCCGCTACGCGAGCTCGCCCGAGTTCGCGATCAAGTACAAGGACCTCTCGAAGACGCCGGGCTGGGAGACGACGTGGCCGAAGGACACCGCGCTCCGCGCGAAGAGGATCGCCGGCGGCGATGACGCGCAGGTCGCGATCGGGCCCACCGCCACGTTCGGCACCTACCTCGACGAGCTGCACCTCAACAAGCGCGCCGGCTACTTCACCGTGATGGCGCTCGACTACCTCGGCTCGATGAACCTCGCCGACGCGGCGAACACGTACAACATCGTCCCCGACGTGGTGCGCTCCGGTGACTTCCTGATCGAGCGGTGGCAGCGCAGCGGCATCGGCCACACGCTCGTCGTCAAGGAGGTGCACCCGCTCCCGGGTGGTAGCAAGGACGTCACCACCATCAGCGGCTCGATGCCGCGCCGGCAGGGTGTCCGCGAGAGCGGTCAGTCCTCGAAGAGCTACTTCACGAGCGACTACACCGGCGGCGTGGGGACGAACTCCGCTGGCGACGCCTACGCGAAGCTCGGTGGCGGCGTGAAGCGCTGGCGCGTGGCGAAGAACATCGGCGGCTACTGGACGAACACGTGGATGGCCGGTGACGAAGCGAACTGGATCAACTCCACGAACTACACGCGGATCTCCGAGCGCCCGGCGCGGTTCCAGCAGATCCTCGGTCAGGTCACGCCGGCCCAGCAGAAGGCCGAGCTGCTGCAGCAGATCGCCGACGCACGCCACCACCTCTCGATGTACCCGGCATCGTGCAGCGCCCGCGAGCGCAGGGAGCACGCGTTCGAGCAGCTCTATGCGGTGTCGCGCACCGCGTTCGGCCAGACCACCGCGCAGGTCGACGGGCAGTACCGCGAGCTCGAGGACTACGTGCTCGGCGAGCTCGACTACACGAAGAGCAAGACGTGCTGCTGGAACTCGTCGACCTCCGGCATGTACGACATCGTGATGAAGCAAGCCGCCGCGGAACAGGCCGCGGCCGAGGCGGCGAGCACGTGCGTCGCTCCCACGGTGTTCGCGTCGCGGCAGGACGGCTATCAGAAGTGGGCCGGCTACGCGGCATCGCTCGGCCGCGCGGCGGACTGGAAGGCGTGGTCCGAGGACGAGTCGTGCCCGCAGCGCAACGTGGCCCAGGACACCGTCGCTTCCGTCGACGCCACGCCGTACTGCGAGCTCGCAACCGGCGGCGGTGCGCCGACCTGCACCGACGCGCAGGAGCCGAACGACAGCCGCGCCACGGCACGCGCGGCCACCGGCACGATGACCGGTCTGCAGATCTGCGCCGCCGACGACGACTGGTTCAAGATCGCCGCGGGGGGCACCCTGCGCATCGAGTTCACGAACGCGACCGGCGATCTCGATCTCGAAGCGTACGACGCGAACGGCACGCGCACGCGCTGGCGCCCGAGCACGGCGAACGTCGAGCAGGTCACCGTGCCCGCGGGCGGGACCGTGCGGATCTATGGCTACAGCGGCGCGCGCAACGCGTACAAGCTCGTCGTCAACTAAGAGGCGGGGCGGTGGTCGTCGAGTCGTTCGGTCGTCACGGACGAGACCTCGGATCGGCCACCGAGAACTGCACGCAGGGCGAAGCCCAGCGCCGCGACGATGAGGAGGACCGCGATCCCGAGGAGCCAGCCGACCCCGCGTCCCGGTGCGGCGGGCTCGACGGGGCGCGCCTCCGGAGTTGCGGGAGGTAACAGCGCGAGCGCGATGCCGACAACACAGATCGTGATCGGGGTAACGATCCACATCTGATCACTTCGACGTGTCGATCACGGCGGCGATCGGCGGCGGTTCGCCGGTCAGCGAGCCCATGAACTCGACGAGATCGGTCGCGTCCTGAGCGGTCAGGGTGAGCGGTGTGATCAGCGGGTCCTTCACGAACCCGCTCGTGGCCACGTCGCCGCCGCCGGCCTCGTAGAACGCGACGACCTCCGCGAGCGTCGCGAGCTGACCCGCGTGCATGAACGGTCCGGCCTGGGCCACGTTGCGCAGGCTCTTCGTGCGGAACTGGCCCTTCTGCGCGTCCACCTGCACGAGCCCCGCGAGCTTGCCGGTGAGGCGGTCATCGCTGAACACACCATCGACGTTGAACGGGCTCAGGAGGAGCGCCGGCACGTCCTGGTTGCGTCCGAGATCCGCCGCGGGCACGTGCGGTCCGATCTGCGGCGCGCCCAGCACGTGAAACTTGTCGTCGGCGAAGTTGGGCCCAGAGTGACAGCTCACGCAGCCCTTCGCGAGGAACAGCTTGAAGCCACGGACCGCCGCCGGGGAGATCGCGGTGCGGTCGCCGGCGACGAAGCGATCGAACGGCGCGTTCTTGCTGACCAGCGTGCGCATGTACGCCGCGAGCGCCTTGCCGTAGTTCGCGAACATCCGGTTGAGGATGTCCTTGTCGCCCTGAACGAGGCCCTCATACGCAGCATCACCGACCTTGCCGGTCGCCGCGAACACCGTGGTATCGGCGAGCCGCGCGTCGAGGGGAAGGGGGAACGCCGCGTCGTACTCGGTGCGATACTTGTCGTAGAGCATGTGCGCGACCTGCAGGCGCGAGCTCTTCATGATCTTCGCGTTCTCCGCGACCGCGAGCGGCAGCGACCACTGCGAGTCGAACCGGCCGCCCCAGTTCGTCCACTGGTAGAAGCTCGCGTTGACGATGCCGAGCGCGTTGCGCGGACCGAAGTCGGTGCCAAGCGAGACGTTGTTCGGCGTGCTGCGGCGGTCATCGAGGGCGGCGCTGCCGACCGCGTGGCACGACGCGCACGAGACCTTGCCGGTCGCTCCGACGGCGCCCATGCCTCCGTTGGTGCCGTTGTCCCCGACGACGAGCGCGCCCGCGTAGCTCTTGTCGAAGAACAGCATCTGGCCGAGCCGACCCGCGGCCGCGTTGCTCGCGTACGCGTTCGTCGTGTCGCCGGGGACCGCCGGGAGCGGAGAGAGCTGATGCGATGCGGTGACCTCAGCCGCGGTCAGCA
>JAYVLW010001035.1:0-2829 GCA_043759315.1 Myxococcales bacterium | reverse complement strand
CATGCAATCGGGCGGCTTCGTGATCGATGGCCACTCGGTCACGCTCGACGACCTGACCTGCCCGATCCTCTACTTCGTCGGCAGCCGCGACGAGATGGGGCGCCCCGCCGCCGTGCGCGGGATCCGGCGCGCGGCCCCGAAGGTCGACACGATGTACGAGATCCCACTCAAGGCGGGACACTTCGGCCTCGTCGTCGGCAGCACCGCGCTGACCGTGACCTGGCCGAGCATCGTCGAGTGGATGCGCTGGCGCGAGGGTCAGGGTCACGTCCCGGAGACCGCGATCGACGTGCGCGCCGGCAACGTGCCCGATCCGTTCGAACGGCCGACCGCGCCGGCGGATCCGGGAGACGACGAAGGCGACGAGGACGACGACGACTCGACGCTCGAGATCGCGCGCGAGGTCATCGAGAAGACGGCGAAGGCCGCGATCGATCGGCTCGGCGAGCTCTCCGAAGATCTCGGCAGCTACCTCGACAACGCTCGCTGGCAGCTCCCGCGCCTCAACAAGCTGCGCCAGATGCAGGACGACTCGCTGGTCTCGTTCGGCCGCTCGCTGTCCGAGCAGGCGTACAAGATCGGCGACCGCACGTTCTTCCTGTTCCGCGGCCGGGCGTTCACCTACGCCGAAGCGAATCGCCGCGTCGATGCGGTGGTCCGCGGCCTGATCGCGTGCGGCATCAAGCCCGGCGAGAAGGTCGGCGTGATGATGAAGTCGCGCCCGAGCCACCTCACGATCGTGTGCGCCCTCAACCGCCTCGGCGCGGTCGCGGTGCTGTTCTCGCCGGAGACCCACGACGAAGTGCTGCCCAAGGCGATGGCGCTCGGCGAGACCGCGATCGTCATCGTCGACCCCGATGGCGCCGCCCGGGCGCGCGCCGCGATCGCGGGCAAGGTGTTCGTCCTCGGCGGCGTCGGCGAGGTGCCGTGGCAGCCGGGCGCGCAGCGCACGCTCCCCGCGGGCGTGCTCGACATGGAGTCGATCGATCCGGACACCGTCACGCCGCCGGCCTGGTACAAGCCGGACCCGGGCCGCGCGCGCGACCTCGCGATGGTGTTCGTGTCGTCGGGAACCCACGAGCCGCCGCGCGCCACGCGGATCACGAACCGCCGCTGGGCGTTCTCCGCGCTCGGCGCCGCGGCCGCCGCCACGCTGACCACGCGCGATACCGTGTACTGCTGCCTCCCGCTGCACCACCCGTCGGGCACGCTGGTGTCCGCGGGCTCCGCGCTCGTCGGCGGCGCACGCCTCGCGCTCGCGAGCTCGTTCTCCCCCGCCACGTTCTGGGACGAGATCCGCCGTTACGGCGCCAGCGTGGTGTTCTACGCCGGCGAGATGTGCCGCCGCGTCGTGGACGCGCAGCCGGTGCTGGGCGAGAAGAACAACCCGGTGCGGCTGTTCGCCGGCTCCGGGATGCGCCGCGATGTGTGGCGCGATCTCGTCGCGCGGTTCGGCCCGGTGGGCGTCCTCGAGCTCTATGCGTCGACCGAGGCGAACACGGTGCTCGCCAACGCGCGCGGCAAGAAGATCGGCTCGGTCGGGCGCCCGCTCCCCGGCAGCCCGGACGTCACCGTCGCCGCGTGGAGCTTTCCCGACGATGACTTCGAGCGCGATGGCCAGGGCCGGCTGATCCGCGCGCGCCTCGACGAGCCCGGCATGCTGGTCGCGCGCCTCGCGGCACGCGCGGGCGCCGACGTGGCCCACATCGATCCGCGCCGCCTGATCCGCGATGCGTTCGAGCCCGGGGATCTGTGGTTCGTCACCGGGGACATATTCTCCGTCGATACCGAGGGCGACTTCTGGTTCATCGACCGCGCGACGCAGATGATCCAGACTCGCCTCGGCGTCGTCGCCTCGACGCGGATCGAGGACGCGCTCTACGAGGTCCCCGGCATCGCGCGCTGCATCGCGGCAGGCCACGCCGACCCCGCCGACCCCGCGATCGAGATCCCGATCGCGGCGCTCCAGCTCCAGCCCGGCGCCGCGCTCGACCTCGCCGCCGTGTCCACCGCGATCGCCGGGCTCCCCGAGTACGGCCGTCCGCGCCGGGTTCGCATCGTCGACGCGCTGCCGATGACCGATGGCTTCCGCCCGATCAAGCGCGGCATCAAGGACCTCGACGTCTCCGATGGCGCGAACGTGTACGCCTGGGATACCCGCAGCCAGCAGCTCGTGGCCACCGATGGATCTGCGCGCACCGCCCGCGGCGCGTGATATCACCGAGGCATGGGGTTCTTCGACAGTCTCGGTAAGGGTTGGTCGTTCATGAAGGCCGCGTTCGCGATGGCCGGCAAGGACAAGACGCTCCTCTTGCCGTCCCTCTATCAGGTGCTCATCAGCATCGGCTACTTCGTCGCGTGGATCGCCGTGCTGATCTCGATCCACCCGCAGTGGTCCAACGGCGTGTGGGCGCTCGTCGGCTTCGTCTGCATGCTCGGCGCGTTCATCATCTTCTACTTCTTCTGCGGCGTGACCGTGAACATGATCGACGTCCACCTCAAGGGCGGCCGGCCCTCGCTCGCGGTGGGCGCGAAGGACGCGGGCAAGAACTTCGTCGCGATCCTGTTCCTCTCGATCATCTCGACCATCGTCGACGCGTTCGTCTCCGCCGCACGCGACGAGAGCTCGATCGTCGGTCGCATCATCGCGGGCATCGTCGAATCGATCTGGACCACCCTGACCTGCCTCCTCCTGCCCTGCATCATCATCGAGGACGCCGGCTTCGGTCAGGCGATGAAGCGCGTGCGCGCGCTCCACAAGGGCCACCTGCTGCTGATCGGCGTCGGCGAGGTCGGCGTGCGCGGCATCACCGGCCTGATCGGCTTCGT
>JAYVLW010001034.1:0-4950 GCA_043759315.1 Myxococcales bacterium | reverse complement strand
ATGAGAGCGCTCTCGACCGCCATCCTGGTCCTCGCGACGACCGCGTGCTCGACCGAGTCCAGGACGACCTCCGCCAGCAGGGAGGTCAAGCTCCTCAATGTCTCGTATGACCCGACGCGCGAGCTCTATGCCGCCACGAACACGGCGTTCGCCGCCGCCTGGGAGGCGAAGACCGGCCAGAAGGTGACGATCGAGCAATCGCACGGCGGCTCCGCCAAGCAAGCGCGTGCCGTGATCGACGGGCTCGAGGCTGACGTGGTCACGCTGGGCCTCGCCTACGACATCGACGCCGTCGCGAAGGCTGGCTTGATCAGCGCCGACTGGGCGACCAGGTTGCCCAACCACGCGGCGCCGTACACGTCGACGATCGTGTTCCTCGTCCGCACCGGCAACCCCAAGCGCGTCATGGACTGGCACGACCTCGTGAGAGACGGCGTCGAGGTCATCACACCGAACCCGAAGACCTCGGGCGGAGCGCGGTGGAACTACCTCGCAGCCTGGGGCGCTGCTGCCCGCGACGGCGCCGATCCGCGGCCGTTCGTGACCAAGCTGTTTCAGCACGTTCCGGTCCTCGACTCGGGATCCCGCGGTGCGACCACCACGTTCGTCGAGCGTGGCATCGGAGATGTCCTGCTCGCGTGGGAGAACGAGGCGCTCCTCGCGGTCAAGAAGCTCGGCGCCGACAAGGTCGAGATCGTGGTCCCGAGCGTGTCGATCCTCGCCGAGCCGCCGGTCGCGGTCGTCGACGAGGTCGTCGACAAGCACGGCACGCGTGAGGTCGCCACCGCCTATCTCCAGTTCCTGTACTCGCCCGAGGGTCAGCACATCGCCGCCGACAACTACTACCGCCCGCGCGACGCGAGCGCCGCGGGCACGGGTGTGTTCCCGGCCGTGAAGCTGTTCGGCATCGACGACGCGTTCGGCGGCTGGAAGCAGGCGCAGCCTGATCACTTCGACGACGGCGGCACGTTCGACACGCTGAGCGCCAAGGACTAGCGCGTGGCGCGGTCCCGCACCCTCCCCGGCTTTGGCCTGACGATGGGGTCCACGCTCGTGTACCTGTCGCTGATCGTGCTGATCCCGCTCGCGACGCTCGCGGTACGGACCGCCGAGATGTCGTGGGGAGAGCTGTGGAGGATCGCGACCAGCCCGCGCGCGCTCGCCTCGTACCGGATCACGTTCGGCGCATCGGCGATCGCCGCGACGATCAACGTGGTGTTCGGCACCCTGCTGGCATGGGCGCTCGTGCGCTACCGGTTCTGGGGCCGCGGCGTCGTCGACGCGATCGTCGACATCCCGTTCGCGCTACCGACGGCCGTCTCCGGCCTCGCGCTGACCACGGTGCTCGCACCCAACGGCGTGATCGGTCAGTTCCTGTCGCCGCTCGGTATCCAGGCGGTGTTCTCGCCCCTCGGGATCACGCTCGCACTCGTGTTCATCGGCCTCCCGTTCGTGGTGCGCACGGTGCAGCCCGTACTCGAGGAGCTGGAGCCGGAGATCGAGGAGGCCGCCGCCGTGCTCGGCGCCTCGCGCGCGCAGACGCTGTGGCGCGTGATCTTCCCGCCGCTCGTGCCCGCGATGCTCACCGGCTTCGCGCTCGCATTTGCGCGCGCCATCGGCGAGTACGGCTCGGTCGTCTTCATCGCGGGGAACAAGCAGTTCGAGACGGAGATCACGCCGCTGCTCATCATGTCCCGCCTCGAGGAGTACGACTACGCGGGCGCCACGGCGCTCGCGCTCGTGATGCTCGTGGTCTCGTTCGGGCTGCTGCTCTTGATCAACGGACTCGGCGCCTGGTCGCGCCACCGCGCGGGGCACGCGTGATTCTCGAACGCGCCCTCCCACGTCCCGCGACGACCGATCCGACCTGGGTCCGCCGCCTCGTGATCGGCCTCGGCCTCGCGTTCGTGGGGTTGTTCATCGTGGTGCCGCTCGCGACCGTGGTGATCGCGGCGCTGTCACATGGGATCGCCGCGTACGGTCGCGCCATCTCGGATCCGCACGCGATCCGCGCCTTGAAGTTGACGCTGATCGCAGCGGCGCTCGCCGTGCCGCTCAACGTGGTGTTCGGCGTCGCCGCCGCATGGGCCATCGCGCGGTTCAAGTTCCGCGGTCGCGCGTTGCTGATCACGCTGATCGATCTCCCGCTCGCGGTCTCACCCGTGATCGCCGGCCTCGTGTTCGTGTTGTTGTTCGGGGCGCACGGCGTGCTCGGTCCGTGGCTGTCCGCCCACGGCATCAAGGTGATCTTCGCGCTCCCGGGGATCGTGCTCGCGACGATGTTCGTCACGTTCCCGTACGTCGCTCGCGAGCTGATCCCGCTCATGGAAGCGCAGGGTCACGAGGAGGAAGAGGCGGCGCTCGTTCTCGGTGCGACCCCGTGGCAGATGTTCACGCGCGTCACGCTGCCGAAGATCAAGTGGGGCCTGCTCTACGGCGTGGTGCTGTGCACGGCGCGTGCGCTGGGCGAGTTCGGCGCCGTCAGCGTGGTCTCGGGGAACATCCGCGGCCGGACCAGCACCCTGCCGCTCCACGTCGAGATCCTCTACAACGAGTACGAGTACCAGGCCGCGTTCGCCGTGGCCTCGCTGCTCGTGATCATCGGCATCGCCAGCCTGATCGCCCGCCGGGTGATCGCGCGGCGGCGGAAGAGGGCGACGTGACGATCAAGGTCCAGGGCATCACGAAGCGGTTCGGAACCTTCGCGGCGCTCGACGACGTCAGCCTCGAGGTCCCGAGCGGCGAGCTCGTGGCGCTGCTCGGTCCGTCGGGCTCGGGTAAGACCTCCCTTCTGCGCATCCTCTCCGGCCTCGAACATCCCGATCAGGGCAGCGCGTTCTTCGATGGCACCGACCTCGGCGAGCAGTCGGCGCGTCAGCGCAACGTGGGCCTCGTGTTCCAGCACTACGCGCTGTTTCGCCACCTCGACGTGTTCGAGAACGTCGCGTTCGCGCTCCGCGTGCGCAAGCGACCCGACGCCGAGGTCCGCGCGCGCGTCACCGAGCTCCTGCAGCTCGTCCAGCTCGAAGGGCTCGGCCGGCGGATGCCCTCGCAGCTGTCTGGCGGTCAGCGCCAGCGCATCGCGCTCGCCCGGGCCCTCGCCGCCCGCCCTCGCGTGCTGCTCCTCGACGAGCCGTTCGGTGCGCTCGACGCCCAGGTCCGCGCCGAGCTGCGCGGCTGGCTGCGCCGCCTCCACGACGAGATCCACCTGACGACCGTGTTCGTCACGCACGACCAGGACGAGGCGTTCGAGGTCGCGGATCGCGTCGTCGTGATGAACCACGGCCGCGTCGAGCAGGTCGGCACGCCCGCCGAAGTCTTCGAGCACCCGGCGAACGACTTCGTGATGCGCTTCCTCGGCCACGTCAACGTGCTCGACGCGCAGCTCTCGCAAGGCCAGGCACGCGTCGGTGACGTGATCCTCGACGTCGAGCACGACGCCACGAGCCCGCATCGCGGCCGCGTCTATGTGCGCCCGCACGAGGTCGAGATCGGCCGCGCGCACACCGCCGGAGCCATCGCGGCGCGCGTCACCCGCGTCACGCCCGTGGGCAGTGGGCTCAAGATCGAGCTCGCCGCGCCGGCGCTCGGATCGACCGTGCGCGCGGACGTCGACTGGGAGCGCGGCTCGCAGCTCGCGCTCCGCGATGGAGACGACGTGTTCCTGTCGCTGCGCCGCGCCCGCGTCTTCGAACAGGCGGCTTGACTTGGGGTTAGTCGAGCGGCGTGCGGATCGAGGCGGTCAGGATCCGCGGGGCGCGCAGCGCGCGCAGCAGCGTCGGGATCGCATGGCCACCGGTGACGAGCGGCATGTGCCCGAGCTGCGAGCGGATATACAGGATGCGCGCGGTGCGCTCGTGGTCCGTCAGCTCGTCCGCCGGAAAGCCGTCGATCACGAGCGTGCCGGGCATCAGCTTGTGGAGGGCGTCGGCTTCCTTGAGTGTGTCGTCGCCGACGTCGATCAACCGGTGCTGCTTGTCCGAGTACAGCCAGCTGCGATAGCCCCAGGTATCGCCGTACGCGGCGTCGAGGAGCACGATCGTGTCGAGTCGTTGATTCGGCAACCATTGCTCGAGCGTGCGGAAGCCGCCGGAGTGACCGATCGCGACCACGCGGCCTTTCGGCATCGGCACGCCGATATCGGCGACCACCGACGCGAGCAGACCGTGCAGCGACGGCCACGCGACGGGCTGGTACTTGTCGCTCGGCGCATCGCACGCGATGAACATCGCGTTGATCCCCGAGAGCGCGAATTGCTCGGGCAACCGGTGATCGCGCCACGCACCATCGACGTTCGTCCAGTAACCGTGCACGTAGACCACGGTGATCGCGGTCGCCGGATCGTAGGTGTGCGGCACCCAGACGTGCACCGCCCCGCGCGAGGTGTCGAGCCGCCAATGCTGACCCTGGCCGACGAGCTTCGGAATCGAGAGCGCCGGGACGCTGTCCTGCGCGACCCACGCATCCGCCGCGAAGCGCGCACGACTCTGCGGGAGACTGAGCGCGACCGGGCGGAGCTTCGCCGGCGGTGCGTACGCCGCGGCCGTTCCCGCCAGGATGGCGCCGACGCCCACTGACAGTAGCCACGGAAGCCGCGGGAGTCTCACCTCCCATGACTGTACCGGCGGCCCGTAACGATGGCGAATGTTTGTACCTGACGCGGTCAGTCGTGGCGGTCGAGCTCGGCGAGGAACCAGCGGCGGACCAGGCTTCCGCTCGAGCGGTCAGGTCTGTTCGTCCGGCGCAGGCTTCGAGACCTGGGTGTCCAGCGTGGTGGCCTCGTCATCCAGAGTGATCTCCCGATCCGTCGCGCGCGGCCGAACGAGCGTGACCGCAAGATCGGACTGGGACGGCTGCCGTACCGAACCCTCCGCGAGCTCGCGCGGCGGCGTCCTCGCGAGCGGGACGAGCGCCTCCTTCCACGCCGCGACCTGCGCCGCACCGTCGCGA
>JAYVLW010001033.1:0-3531 GCA_043759315.1 Myxococcales bacterium | reverse complement strand
GGGAGGCGAGCGGAGATGCGATGGCCCCCGATCAGCGGCGTACCACCCGAGCGCGCGGGAGGCGCGTTGCGCATCAGATCGATCCCATTGCCGTTCGCGCGCTGCCCGAGCGTCATGCCGACCGGATTGACGAGGGGCACGACGATGACGCGACAACGCGCCAGCGCATCGTGGAGCAGGGCATCCCAGCGCAGGCGCGCGGCGAGCGTGGTCAGGTACGAGATCGCCACATCCGTCCCGATCCGCTCGAGGCCGTGGACGCCGCCCGTGATGAGGAGCGCCGGAGCGCCGCGGTCGACCGCGCCGAACCGGAACGCGTGGATCGGCAGCCCATCGACGATCGCGAGGATGTCGATCGAGGCAGAGGGTGCCAGGGCGTCGGCAAGCCGCTCGATCGCCGAGATCTGGGGAAGTCTGGGCGTCACGCAGCTCGGAGTCGGTGCGCCTCGGCGATCCGAACGCGGTAGCTGCCGTCGCTAGCGACGGCGACGTGGACACCGCTGCCGGCTTCCGGCCCTACGGTGACGACCGAGGCACCGGCGGCGAGCGCCGCGGGGATCGGACGATCGAGAACCGGAATGCCGAGTGCGCGCAGGCCCAGCTGCCAGTGCAACGGTAGCGTCGTGGCATCGACGAGGGCCGGCACGGCAGCCAGGGCGGCGACCAGGTCGGCGAAGGTCCCCACGCGTGCGCCGAGCATGCGCCCACCAGCCGGGACGACGCCGTCGATGACGAGCCGCGCGCCGCGGATCGATAGCAGGTTGGCGGCGATCCAGCGCGTGGCGATCGCGCGCTCGATCGGATCACGCGTTCGCGTCGATGCCCGCGCGTCGACCGCCAGTCCACACAGCTGCACGATCACGCGCGCACCGCCAGGAGTGCGAGCCCTTCGAACAGCAGGTGGGCGCCGAGGTGACACGTGAGATCCGAGTGATCGAGCGCGGGGGAGATCTCCACGACGTCCATGCCGACGAGGTTCAGCCCGGCAAGCCCACGGAGGAGCGCCAGCAGCTCGCGTGTCGTCAGACCGCCCGGCACCGGCGTCCCGGTACCCGGCGCGAACGCCGGATCCAGCCCGTCGACATCGATCGTGACGTAGAGCGGCCGGCCGGCGAACCGCTCGCGCAGGTCGGCGACGGTGCGCTCGACGCCCCGGGTCGCGAGGTCGTCCGGGCTCGCGACGAGCGCGTCGTGGCGGCGTACGAGATCGGCGTCACCCGGGCCGCCCCAGGGGCCGCGGATCCCGATCGACGCGAGCGCCCCGGGCGCGATCCAACCGTTGGACAGCGCGTGGCGGATCGGCGTGCCGTGGTGATGGTCGTCGCCCCAGGTCTCCGGGCCACTGGTGTCGAGGTGCGCATCGACATGCAGCACGGCCAGCGGCCCGTGCGCCGCCGAGACCGCGTGCAGGATCGGGGACGAGATCGAATGGTCGCCGCCGACCACGAACGGCACCGCATTCACGGCGATCGCGTCGCCGATCATCGCGGCGACCGCCTCGCGCATCGCAGCGCGATCGAACGGCGGAAACACGACGTTGCCGCCATCGACGGCGTTGATCCGAGAGAACACGTCGACGCGGTGGACGGGGTGATAGGTCTGGACCAGCCCGCTCGTGCGCCGCACGTGGTAGGGCGCGAACCGCGCGCCGGGCTGGTAGGTCGTACCGCCGTCGTGCGGCACACCGAGCACGACCGCGTCGGTGGATTCAGCGAGAGATCCTGCGGTCGGGAGCCGGAAGAACGGGGTTTGACCGTGGCGCAGATACTCGACGGCGGATGACTGTGGCATGGGACTCCAGCTGGTCGCGCAACATGTACGCGATCCTGTGATGGGCGAGCGCAGCGACCTCCTCAGCGGAGGCGAACTGCATGGGATCGATCGGCTGGCCGAGCTCGAGCCGAATCGCGGGTGCGGGAAGCCGAGCCATGGCCACGTAGTGCGGAAGGAACGGCGCGTTGCCGTGCCACGCGAGCTCTCGAGCACATCGCACGGCGACCGGCAGGACCGACACCCCCGCGAGCCGCGCGAGGCCGAAGATGCCGCGCTGGAACGGCAACAGCTTGGTGCCGTCGGTCGTCGTTCCCTCGGGGAAGTTCACCACCGAGACCCCCGCAAGCAGCGCGGCGTGCGCTCGGCGCAGCGCACGGGCACGGCTCCACACCGAGTCGCGCGCGACGAAGATCACCCCGAGCTGGCTCGCCGCCGTGCCGATCATCGGCCAGCTCGCCACCTCGCCCTTCGCGATCGGCGCGCATGGCACGGCGGCGGCAAGCGCGATCGCATCGAGGTAGCTGACGTGGTTGGCCACGATCACCACGGGGCCCTTCGGCCACGTGCCGCGGATACCGAGCTGGAGATCGTGGATGGTCGCGATCTCCGCGCATGCGACGTGGAGCCGCGAGGCACGACCGGCGATGCCGTCGCCCGAGAGCCGCGCGCGTCCGATCGCCTCGAGCACGGCGACGGAAAATCGGCCGATCCGCACGCCGGTCCGGCCCAAGGTCACGCGGCCACCGGATCTGCAGCCGCGGGGGTGGCGCGAGGCGGGATGAAGCCGAGCCGCTCGTACTTGGGGCGCAAGCGCTCGAGCGTGGCGCGATCGATCTTCGCGACGATGCGCTCGTCACCGGGGCCGTAGAAATCGTTGCGTCGGCCGACCTCGGTCGCGCCGAGCATGGTGTGGAGCGCGCGCGCGGGCGCGTTGTCCTCCTTGACCGTGAACCAGCACACGTCGACCCGATCGATGATGTGCCGAACGAACGCACCGATGAGCTGCACGGTGACACGGGTCTTCTGGTACGCGGGGATCACCGCGAGCGTCGTGCAGTACACGTCGCGTCCGTGGAGAAACGCGAGCAGGTAGCCAACAGGCCGATCGTCGTCGAGCGCGATGAAGCACGAGTCGTGAAAGATCTCGGTGCACAGCCGGAGGTAGTGCGGACAGAGCACTGCTTCACCCATCGCTCCGAACACATCGTTCTCGAGTGCCGCGAGCGGTGCGAAGTCGTCGGAAGCGAGCTTGCGGATCGTATAGCGAGTCATGTGGGCCTCCCTTGAACTCAGCGTGGCCCGCTCGCGTGTCAGATCTGTGGCTGCACTCGGGAGTGGTAGTCACGTTCGTGCGACGTTGTCGCTAGATCGATGGCGGTCCGGTGGCAACATCGCAGGCAAGCGCCCTGCGAGCCGTCGACCAGGTCCCCGCACCACTTGTTCGATGGAACGTCACCAGAGTGTGGTGAGGCGTTCGCCGTAGGACCGTAGAACGGTGCACATGCCGCCACAGCTCATCCGATTCCACGGTACGTACCGTTACGACTCGCTGGAGTCGCTCGAGCGAGCACTCTCGTCGGCGCGCGCGCAACTCGACGACGAGGATGTGGGCGATGTTGTCCTTGCACCGCTGCGCTGTCTCGTGAAGTACGGCACTTCGCTACGCATCGACATGGTGCTTCCCGCGGTCGCCGAGGTGCGCTTCGCGGCATCGGACATGTTTCAAACACTCGCTCGTGAAGCAGTCGAGGGCGCCGT
>JAYVLW010001032.1:0-4143 GCA_043759315.1 Myxococcales bacterium | reverse complement strand
CGATGCTCGACCAGGCTCTCGACGCCGCCGAGCGATGTGGCCGGCACCCAGACCCGGAGTCGCTTCGCCACGCCGAGCGCGACCTCGGGCCCGGCCCCCCCGACCTGGATCGAGAGCATGCTGCCGTAGCCGCGTTGCATCTGCCGCACGGCGAGTGCGTGCTGCGGATGACTGCCGAGCCCGGGATACAGCACGGTGACGTCGGGCAGGCTCGCGAGCCGCTCCGCGAGCCAGAACGCGGTCCGGCTCGAGCGCTCGACCCGGGCGTACAGCGTCCGCATGCCGCGGAGCAGAAGATACGCTTCGAGCGGGCCGATCACCGGGCCCTCGTCGTGGCGGAGCAGCGCGAGCTCGCCCCACAGGTCGTCGGTGCTCGCCGTGACGAGCGCACCGGCGAGCACGTCGGAGTGACCGCCGAGGTACTTCGTCGCCGAGTGCATGACGAGATCCGCGCCGTGCTCGAGCGGACGCGTGTGCACCGGCGTGGCGGTGGTGGAGTCCACGGCGAGGCGTGCGCCCGCCGCGTGTGCGAGCTCGGCCACGGCGCTGATGTCGGTGAGCTCCCAGGTCGGGTTGGCCGGTGTCTCGATCCACACCAGCTTTGTCACCCCCGGGCGGATCGCGGCCTTCACCGCGTCGAGGTTCGTGGTGTCGACGAGATCCCACGCCACGTTCCAGCGCGCGCAGAACCGCGCGAGCCACGCGCGCACGGCGAAGTACCCGACCCGCGGCGCGATGACGTGGTCGCCCGGCCGGAGCGCCGCGCGGAACGCGGCCGTGATCGCGGCCATGCCGGAGGCGAACACCATCGCCGCGGCGCCGCCCTCGAGCGCGGCGATCACGCGCTCCGCGTGGATCGGCGCGGGGCTCTCGTCGCGCGCGTAGATCGGGCCGATCGGTGCGTAGTCGGCGTCGCGCGCGAACGTGGTGGCGAGGTGGATCGGAGGAACGATCGCCCCGGTCTGTGGATCGATCGTGTGAAGCGCCTGGGCGGCGAGGGTCTCTGGCTTCATGTCATTTCTGGGCGGGGAGCTGGAACCCGTAGCGACTCATCACTTCGCGGCCTTCGGGCGAGGCGATCATGTCCGCGAACTGGCGCGCGGCATCGGACTCCTCTCCCGTGCCGCACACGACGAGCATCTGATCGAGCGGGTCGTGCAGGCTCTGATCGATCGGCAGCGTCGTGCCGCCGTCGTTGACCACGGCGAGCGACAGCGCGACCACGGCGGCCTCGACGTTGCGCTCCTTCGCGTAGAGCATCGTCGCCTGGATGTTCTCGCCGAATACCAGGCGCGGCTCGATCTGTGACCACACGCCGATCTTCTCGAGCGCTTGCTTGGCCGCGCGTCCGTACGGCGCGTGCTCTGGATTCGCGATCGCGATCCGCTTGAACTCGGGCTTCGCGAGATCCTCGAGCTTGAGCGGGGCAGGGCCGCCGTTCGGCGTCCACACGACGATCCGTCCCCGCGCGTACAGGCGCGCGGACTTGTCGTCGCATCGCCCCGCCTTGATCGTCAGCTCGGCGAACTCCTTGTTCGCGGCGGCGAACAGGAAGTACGGCGCGCCCTGCTCGATCTGCTTCGCGAGCAGCCCGCTCGAACCGAACGTGAACTCGGGGGTGATGTGCGTCTTGGTCTTGAACTCGTCGCCGAGCTCGGTGAACGCCTTCTGCAGATCGGAGGCAGCCGCGATGCGAACACGCCGCTGATCCGAGGACCGCGACGAGCACCCCGCCGCGGCGAGGGCCACCACCGCGAGGATCCAGCTGGTACGCACGCACGCAGCGTATCGCGCGATCGGCCGACGGTCACGCTGTCACCGCGATGTAACGGTGGGGTATGCTCGAGGCCGATGGAACGTCGCGTGGTGATCATCGAGGACGAGCGGGATGTGTCGCGGCTGCTCGAGTTCAACCTCCGCAGCGCGGGCTTCGAGGTGCACTCGGCGGGCACCGGCGCCGAAGGGATCGCGCTCGTGCAGCAGCACAAACCGGACGTCGTCGTGCTCGATCTGATGCTCCCCGACACCTCAGGCTACGACGTCTGCAAGACCCTGCGCGCTGATGCGAAGTGTTCGGAGGTTGGCGTCCTCATGCTGACCGCGAAGGGGGAGGCGGAGGACCGGATCCTCGGCCTGGAGGTCGGCGCCGACGACTACGTGGTCAAGCCGTTCGTGGTGCGCGAGGTCGTGCTTCGTGTCACCGCGCTCGCGAACCGCCTCGCCGAGCGCCGTGCACGGCCCGCGGCGGGAGATCCAGGGGGCGTGCTCAGGGTCGGGACGATCGAGCTCGATCCGGTGACGCACGACGTGCGGATCGGCGGCGTGCCCACGCAGCTCCGGCCGCTCGAGTACAAATTGTTACAGCTCCTCGTCTCCGACCCGGGCCGCGTGTTCTCGCGCGAGGAGCTCCTGGAGCAAGTCTGGGAGATGCGTGGCGATATCAACACGCGGACCGTCGACGTTCACGTGCGCCGCCTGCGCGTCAGCCTCGGCCCCGCCGCCGATGTCGTCGAGACGGTGCACGGCTTCGGGTACCGCGCCAAGCGCGACGGCGCCTAGGTGTCCGTGATGCTGATACGATCGAGCGCGCGTGCGCAGCTCGCTCCGTAACCGGCTCCTCCTGACGTTTCTCATCCTCGTGGTGGTCGTCGGAGCCGGCACGCTGTTCGCGATCGAGCGCACCCTCGCGGATGATCTGGTGTCGTCGCTCGACGCGCGCCTGTCCAAGCAGGGGCGCGCGGTGGCCGGCTGGCTCGCCGTTGCCGGGCATCCTGATCGTCTCGCGCCGCGGCTCGCTGCCGTCACCGGCACCCGGATCACGATCATCGGCGCCGACGGCCTGATCCAGGGCGATTCCCTCGAGCCCTCCACGGTGGGCCGACCGATCGGCGACGCCGCGGAGGTCGCCAAGGCCCGCCGCGGCGAGGTCGGGCGCGCGATCCGCGAGCTCCGCGCCGACGAGCCTCCTCAGTACCTGGTCGCCGTGCCCGCGGAGTTCAATCGCGTGATCCGCCTCGCCGTCCCGCTCGGTGACGTCCTCGACACCCGCGCACGCATGCGCAACCGGTTGCTCGTCGGTGCGGCGTTCGCGTTCCTCGGCTGCCTGTTCCTGTCGTGGATCTTCATCCGCGCGATCACCCAGCCGCTGCAGTCAATGACGCGGACCGCGGAGAAGATGGCGAAGGGCGACTACGATGTCCCTCCGCCGACCGACGCCGGTGGTGAGCTCGGCGTCCTCGCGCGCTCGATGATCCACATGGCCGGTGAGGTCAAGCAGCGCGTCGCCGAGCTGACGCAGCAGCGCGATCTGCTGTCCGTCGTGTTCGGTGGCCTCGTCGAGGGTGTCCTGGTCGTCGATCGCAGCGGCGCCGTGGTGCTCCGTAACGACGCCGCGAAGCCGCTGGTCGGGGACGCCGAGCTCCCCGCTTCGCTGCGCACGCTGATCGACAAGGCGCTCGCCGGTGAGCAATCCGACGCCGAGCTGGTGCTTCTCGGCCGCGAGGTCCGTGCGAGTGCGCGCCCGCTCGGCGATCCCGGCGCGATCGTCGTGCTCTACGATGTCACCCGCCTGCGCGCACTCGAGGCCGTGCGCCGCGAGTTCCTGTCCAACGCCGCGCACGAGCTACGCACGCCGGTGACCTCGATCTCGGGCTATGCCGAGACGCTGCTCGGCGGTGGCGTGGACGCGGAGACCTCGAAGGAGTTCCTCCACACGATCCACCGCAACGCGCAGCGCATCGCGTCGCTGGTCTCCGATCTCCTCGTCCTCGATACGCTCGGCGGCCGATCCTCCGTGATCGGCGATCGCGGCAGCGTGGCGCTCGCGCAGGTCGTCAACGATGCGGCGCGGACCACCAAGGGCATCACCCCCGGCGCTCAGATCGACATCGAGGTTCCCGCCGACCTCGCGGTGCTCGCCACGCGGGACGGCCTCGACCACGTGGTGCAGAACCTGATCGACAACGCGGTCAAGTACGGCGGCGGCACCCCGGTCAGCGTCCGCGCCGAGAAGCGCGGCGCCCGGATCACGCTGACCGTCAGCGATCGAGGCCCGGGCATCCCGACGGGACACGAGGACCGGATCTTCGAGAGGTTCTATCGCATCGATGCGGGCCGCAGCCGCGCGGTCGGTGGCAGCGGCCT